>JAIQFV010000023.1 GCA_020073085.1 Terriglobia bacterium
TTCTTGGACGGCTTCGACGACTCGCCGCCGAAGGTCTTCCTGGGCTTTTCCCGGCAGCGAACGAGCATCTTGTTTTCTCATGACGACACAATAACATAACTTTGCTTACTTGTCATCTATATTATGCTCTGATTAATAATTGGCAGGCGGAGGAATACTCGGGATAGGATTGTCGACTTCCTCCTTGGTTACATCCCACAGCTTGCTGTTGTAAACGGCCCGCACCGTCCACGAGAGTTTTCCACCGGCAATCGGAGGCAGAGACGCCAGGGGAATGGAAAGGTTCACATTCCCATTGCTCAAGTTGATATTCTCAATGTCTGAGATGGCATAGGTCCCCAGCGGGACGATCCCGCGATCAGGACGGGCCGGCGCCTGAGCAAAAGTGGGCACAACGGTGCTCAATAATAAGGCGAGAATTGAAAGTACAGGCCCGCCACGCTGGAGGCATCTCAGAACAAGGACGTTAAGAAGGCGATTGCGGTTCATGGTCGTCCGCTCCTTTCACTGCTCAAACCCAATCCGGTATCATTGGTCAGTCCTATATCGAGAAATCAGCGGCTCGACCCCTACGCGCCGTTGAATTCAACCCCATATGCCGCTTGACTCATACCACCCACAGAGAATGCCTCGATGCGATCCTGGATGGAGACAACCCCAGGCAAGTTCCATCCGATCGGGCGGGAAAACTTGCATACACAGATCTCGTCTCATTGCCTGGGACCATGTCCAATATTATTCAGGCTCAATTCCATGACCAGCTGGCCGCCCCTCATCCAGCGGATCACGGTGGGGTCCTGCTCATCGCCATTGTTTGCCCAGCCGCTGAACTCGGCAACGATGGGGCCGTCCTGATCACTCGATGCGACCTTATCGATCAGCCCCGTCCGGGTGTTGATGTAATATAGCCGCCATCGGCTTTGGACGCTCCTGGCATCTGTCCCTAGCGCTTCTCCAACGCGGACGACGTCCCAGAGAGGACCCGCGTATCCAGGATCAGCGCCCACCTCCTTGGGTCTTACAGATCGGGCCACTACGTAATAGCTGGCCCCTCGCAATTGAGCCAACACGAACTGATCCGGGCTGTCCATCACAATTCTCTCGACAAGGGCGCGGTCATTGCCCGTCGCTGCGGCGGCGCCCAATGCTGCCCCGCTCGCAACAGACCAGGATAAGTCCGCCCCTGGCCCCCCGAAGGAAATCGACACTTGTTCTCCCGTGTCATCCTGCGTCCGGGTGATCTGAACGTGCCGCCGGTCTGACCCTACCGTGAGAAACCCGTTGAGGGTGGTCTTCTCGCGCCCGGCCCCCATAAATCGGTTTCCCAGACGATGGCGAATCTTGTTGGCTTCGGGTTGGAGCGAGAGTCGGGAATGCAAAGAATTACTGTTGTTGGAGCTGCCTTGGGCATAGAAGGGTTGAGGGACTTGGAGGATGCCGAGCAGGAGGAACCCAGCCGCGAACAACCCAACATAGGCTTTTAGGGAGCGAATGTTCTTCGGCCCATGTAAAGCAACCCATTGGTCAATGACAGGTGCAGGTCTGTGTGATTCCGCCCTCTCTCCCACCAAGAATTGCAAACAATCTGTGCCATTATAATTTCGCATTACCTACCTCCCCGACGTGTTATCTCTCGATGAATCTCATTGTTAAGAACCCGCAAATATCCTTCTCCCGTGGTTCCACTGTAAGGTGACTGGATGATGACTTGTCCACGGCGATTCGTACCTCCACCAAAGTTGACTCTGCCATTTTCTCCGGCGAACCCCAAGAATCAATCACGGATACAACCGGTTCTGCGGGATGATCTGCTTGGGTGTGGACGGGCTGCTCCAGGAGAGTTGGGCCTGAGCAGTTCCTGTCGTTTCGTGATACTCCAACTTGATGCTGTACCTCTGATTGGCCGTCAGGGTGATGGTCCCGGTCCATTCCTGTGTCGTTGTGCTGGTCCAGTGGTTGATGATCTGTTGGCCGTTTACCCACAGCCTTGGCCCATCATTCGTCTTGGCGTAAAAGGTGTAAGTCTCAGAGAACTGAGGCTCCACCTGCCCCGTCCAGCGAATGCTGAAATGGTCGGCAGGCAAGTAAGTGGGACTACCTGTGCCCCAATTGAAATTGATTGTCGGATCGACTTGGACATTGACCGCAGGGTCCACCAGATAGTCATTGTCAAAATACTTCCCGGTCAGGCCAATTCCTGTCCCGGGGACAAGGGCGCCCAGAGTCGACGTGAGCGCGCTTTGCGGCACTATCTGATACGGTGTGGAGGGGCTCATCCAGGAAAGTTGAGCCGATGCACCCCCTGCGTGTTCGTAATACTCCATGATGATGTTGTACTTCTGATTGGCTGCGAGAGTTATACTCCGACTCCACGCCGTGGGACCCTGATCAATCCACTCGTCAATCATCAAGACGCCGTTCACCCACAGTCTCACACCATCATCGGTTATGGCGTAGAAGGTGTAGGCCTCAGAGAACTGCGCCTGCACCTGTCCGCTCCAACGCACGCTGAAATTATCATTGGGGATAGCAGGATCCGGACTGCCATTGCCCCAATTGAAGTTGACCGCAGGATCGGTGCGCGTCAGTGTGGGGGTTCCTGAGAGGCTCATGTTGTTAAAGTACTCACCCTTCAATCCTCCTCCCGGAGGAGTCACGGTGAGTGTTGCCGAGTTCGAGGTACCGCCGCCGGGCGCCGGGTTGAATACAGTGATAATCAGGGAGCCTGTTATAGTCACATCGGAACTTGGGATCTGAGCGCTGATTTGACTGGAGCTGGCAAAAGTTGTGGTCCGAGTGTTCCCGTTGACCTGAACCATCGAGGCACCAATGAAATTGGAGCCATTGACGGTCAGGGTAAAGGTGGCACTGCCCGCCGAGACACTTGGGGGTGAAATGCTTGAAATCGAAGGGACAGGGTTGGGCGGTGGAGGGGAATTAACCGTGAATCCACCAGCGCGTGTCCCCGACTGCCCATCGGGGTCGGTCACCACAACATCCCATTGGCCGGGAACTGCGCCGCTGATATTAAGGCTGCCGGTTGAAAGTTGGGTGGAGTTTGAGAGAGTAAAACCTGTACCTCCAATGTCACTCTGTCCGCTCTTGGAGAGTTTCACCCCCCCGGGCCCCGCCGCGGCCATCAGCTGGGTAATCTCGGCCGGAGATAGGGCACGATTATAAAAACGCACCTCATCCAACACCCCGCTGAAAGCATTCATGCCTGGAGACGCCCCAAAATGAAGGCTTGCGGGGTTCACCACCGGGGTGCCATTGATGACTGTAGCAGCAACATCCTGTATGCCATTTACGTACATGGTGAGATTCGGCGCCTCAAAGACCACCGTGATGTAATACCATGTATTGAGACTCAGATTGGTGTTTGGGCAGGCGGTGCCTTGATTGGCGCCACCGGTGGCGTCAAAGCTCGCATACAATTTATTGACGGCGCCGCAGTAGTTGGTGGAAGCAAGCCAGATTCCAGGAGTTCGGGAAACTCCATCCCCCTTCAGAAAAATTTGCGGCCAAAGAGCATTGGCGTTTGCTGAAAGGTTAATCCAAAATCCCACCGTGAAATTCCCCGTCACGTTCAAACCGGGCGCGTCGGGGATTTCCACAGAATCCCCAAGGGTCCCACTAAAACCCCTGGCATTGCTCAGTCCGGATTTCGCGCCGGCAGAGATCGTCGTGCCTGTGACAATCCCTGTATTGTTGTTTCCACTGGAGTCGGCGACCGAGCTTCCACTGCTCTCGTCCATCCGCCAGTTCCCCACCAGGCCATTCTCTTTGTCCCATCCCAGGGCGAAGTTCGAACCGGTGATGGAGGCGATGCTCACCGGGGCATTATTTGTCCCGCTTGATGGGTTGATGGCAGTCACTGTCGGCGGGGAGAGGGCTGCTGTGTATGTATAGGAGACGCTTTGCCAGGAGTGATTTGGGAGCGTCGAGTCGGTCGCTGTTATTGTGAAGTTGAAGCTTCCGCTTGATGTGGGAATGCCGCTGATAATTCCGTCAGCAGAAAGAGATATCTCAGGAGGCAGTGCCCCCGAGGTGATTGCGAACGTATAAGGTGCTGTCCCGCCACTTGCTGTGAGCGTCTGACTGTAAGGGGTTAGAAGGGTAGCACCCGGGAGCGCTGTCGGACTGATCGAAATATACGGGGAGATGTTCAGAGAGAAACTCTGAAAGCCGGTATATGCTGGCGTGCTCGAATCCGTCGCCTGCAACGTGAACTGGAAATTTCCCGCTTGGGTCGGCGTCCCGTACAATCTCCCGCCGCTTGAGAAATGCATGCCATCAGGCAAACTCCCATTTATCATCGTAAAGGTGTACGGAGAGCTGCCGCCCTGGCCACTTATGTACTGGCTATAGTATACATTGCCTATCCCTGTCGTGAGCGTTGGGGGTGTCATCCAAATGGTCCCCCCATTCACAGTCAATGAGTACGCCTTCGTTCCAAAGTTGTTATTTTGATCCGTGGCCTTTACGGTAAAGTTGAAACCCCCGGCAGTGCTCGGTGTGCCGCTCAGTAGTCCTCCATTTGAGAGATTCAAACCGGCAGGCAGAGTCCCTCCGGATATCGTGAAACGATAGGGCGCAGTACCGCCCGCGGCGGTGACGGTTTGATTTAATTGGTGTCGAGTTGTGCAATGGGCAACGACGAGGGACTTAGCGTAATGGTAGAGCTGATAATCGTGATGGTGTAACTTATTTCACTGCTGTATGGGCCCGGCACGGTGGTCGAATCGGTGACTGTTACGGTGAAGCTGAAGTTTCCCCCTGTGTTGGGGGTGCCGCTGATCGTTCCCCCTGAGAGTGACAAACCAGTCGGCAATGTCCCCAAGGTGACGGCAAAGGTGTAGGGTGCTGTGCCGCCACTGGCCGCCAGCGTCTGGGTGTAAAAGACCCCAACGGTCCCGCTGGGGAGGTCGGTTGGAGTAATAGTGATCGGCGAGTTCGTTACACTTAATGTGTAGCTATGTGAACCACTCTTCGCTGATGGTGTGCTTGAATCGGTCGCCTGCACCACAAAGCTCGGACTACCTGTTGCTGTCGGAGTTCCGGTTATGGTCCCCGCGGGTGACAAACTCAACCCTGAGGGGAGGGTGCCTGTTGTGACGGTGAACGTATACGGGTCCGTCCCTCCACTGGCAGAGAGAGCTTGGTTGTACGGGATTCCCAGTCTCGCGTTCGGCAATGTCGAAGGGCCGATAGCGAGGGTTTGTGCGACCGGGCCTTCGATTGCGATGAGCCGTCCGCCGATGTAGATATATTCCTTTGAGGGCTGACTGGGAGACTGGGCGGACAAAACCATCGGCAGGCATAGCCCTGCCAGTGCGCACAACAGGATTAGCCATACCCCCGAGCAATAGAGGATTTCCCTGGCTCTTCTTGCACTCAAAGGAAATCCCTTTGGGTCAGCGCCGAAAAGCCAATGCTGTGTAAGAAAGTCACCGCCAGGTGCATATTTTGTGAAAAATAGTGCAATCTGAGACCGCCGCATGAAAGCCTCCGTCGGTGCGCATCACTCGTTCACATTTCTTGTATTGGCTTATGTTTAGTACTTAGAGAAAGGAGCGTCACGACTCACACAACTGCTGGACCGACCCCGGGGGATGTAAACGCCGCCTTCTCGTTCTTCATTTCTGTGTAGAAGGCTTCAACTGCAGTGGCGCAATCTCTCCCCTTCATCTCATAAAGCGGGACCAGACGAAAATTGGCCCCTCCGCAAAAAATATTTGTCTAATGCTTACGTAGGGTTCGTGTTTTAGAATCAAAATAGGAGGATTGGCGGCGGACCTATTCTTTGTTTCTATTGTGCAGACACGTCGTCAAGTCGGCCGGATGGGAAGAAAGGCCGGACATAGGACAAAGCGGGGCTGTAGGGTGGCGGACACATGCGTTCTCGGCCCGCCGCGGCGGGCGGCCTTCCCTGAGAGAGATCTTGTCAATACGGGAGAGAGCAGATGGGGTCTTCTGCGCACACAGCCCGCCAACGCGGGCGATGTATGCGCCACCCCGTCCCTCCCGGTCTCAGTGAGCAAAAAAATAACCCTCGATAAGCGCCGCCGCTCCAGGAATCTGGAGACCGCTTCTCGAGGGTTCGGAAGGCTGTTTGGATTGGTTCGAATCAATTGCCAGCCCTACAATCTCCCTGCCTGACAATCAACTCGCCATGAGCAGTTCCGCTCGCGGTTCATCGCACCAACGACGCGGATGATCCGCCCTGTGACTGTTCAACTGCTGCTTATGGTAAACGAATCAACCCAAAACTAATCAATGGATGCCCGTCTTCCCTAAGGATTCACATCCCAGAGGATTGGAGGTATCCATCCGCAACGATCTACACATGTGATCGCTGCTAGATTTCAGGCGATTCGGTTTAAACCGCAGTCACCTCACATGGGTCATGGTTGGTACTACATAAATCTTCTTGCAACATGGACCACCTCCTTTCCTGTGTACGCTGACAATACACAATCCAAAAAAGCAAAGTCAAGAAAAAACCCATTAGTTGCGGTGAAATCCCGGGGTTCCCCCAGATGTTCCCCTGGGGGGAGAGCTTGGCGGGCGCCGCAAAACCGGGGTATCTCTGGAAGGAAACCTATCGCAGAAGGGCCAACATTTCCCGCACCGCCTGGTCGAGGCCGACGAGCGTGGCGCGGGCAATGATGTTGTGACCAATGTTGAGTTCCTCGATCTCCTCGACGGCCACGATCGAACGGACGTTCCGGTACGTCAGGCCATGGCCGGCGAGCACCTCGAGACCGGCCTCCGCCGCCATTTCCGCGGCCGCGCGCACCTTCCGGAGTTCTGCTTCAATCGCCCTTTCGTTGGCCGGGGTAATGTAAAGCGATGCCTCCGAATATCGCGCTGTGTTCAATTCAACCATCTTGACCTTCAGGTCGCGCGCCGCTTCGATCTGCTCCCCTTCCGGGTCAATGAACAAGCTGACGGCCATCGCGCCCTCATGTAATTTTCGAAGGGCATCCTTGAGCGGATCAAAGTGGGCCACGCAATTCAGTCCGCCCTGGGTGGTAATTTCATTGGGCTGCTCCGGAACCAGGGTGCACACGTCGGGCCTCACCTCGAGGGCAAACGCGATCATTTCCGTTGTTGCCGCCATCTCCAGGTTCAAGCGCGTCTTGACCACTTCTCGCAGAAGCTCCACATCGCGGTCCTGGATGTGCCGCCGGTCTGCGCGTAAATGGACCGTAATCTGATCGGCGCCGGCATTTTCAGCCACCAAGGCCGCCGTCACGGGATCCGGCTCGTTCGTCTTCCGGGCCTCGCGGAGCGTAGCCATGTGATCCACATTGACACCCAATCGCGTCATGTCACTCCTCCCAGCGGTATTTTCCGCTCAGATGGTTCCAGCGGATCCTCACCAAATCGAAAAACATGGAGATGGCATCCGACAGAAAATGCACCTTGGATCCTTGCACGTGATTCCAGCGGACCGGAATTTCACCCGCCCGAAGGCCCCGGAGCCTGGCCAGGTAGAGCATCTCGGGATCAAATCCAAAACCAAAAATCCTCTGGCGTTCAAACACGGGGATCATGAGATGACGCCGAAAGGCCTTGAAACCGCACTGGGTATCGCTATACGGCAGATGCAGGATGGTCCGGACGAATGCATTAAACACCTTTCCCGATTGCTCGCGCAACCAGGATTGGCGAACCCCGATCAAGCTCCGGTCGAGCGCCCGTGAGCCAATGGCCAGATCGAGGAGTCCCTGGCGAATGGGATCCAGAATCTTCTTCGATTCTTCAATCGGCGACGACAGGTCGGCATCGCTGAACAGCACGATTTCTCCCCTGGCCTCTAACACGCCATGCCGAACGCTGAATCCCTTGCCCCGGTTGCGATCGTTGCGCACCAGCCGCACCCGTGGATCCTTCGCGGCCGTTTCTTTGATCACGTCAACCGTCTGGTCGCTCGAGCCGTCATCCACCACGACGATTTCGACGGAGGATTGTTCGTTGTTGAAGTAAGCCCCGATACGTTCCAGCGAAAGGGAGATCCTTTGGGCTTCATTGTAAGCCGGGATGACAACCGAGATTTCCACAGCGCCTGGGGACATGGGTTTAGGAAGGCTATTGGGTCGGGAGCGCAGGTTTCCCGGCATTCACCCACGCGGTATACCAGTAGGATCCGACATTCTGAATGGCTTCAGAAATCTCGCGCGAGATGATGGAACCGATGTCGTTGTACAATTTCTCATAATACTCGTCGTTGAATCCGCCCGCAGCGGTGAACGCACGCCGGTCGGCCAAGAGGTAATTATCCACCCAAACGTAGTTCTGAAGGGCGAGCTGAAACGCATTTTCGGTGGGGTCTTTGAGATATCCGACCTGTCCCGGCCGCAGCAGCAGAAAGTTCGCATAGCGGTCGAACAAACCCATTCCAATCCGGTCGTCAATCCCATTCTGTCCAGAAAGCTGGCCGTTGAAGTTCTCGGTCAAATGAAACGGGTCGGTGGTATCGGCGACGTAATGGGCCAACCAGGCCGAGGCTTCACGCACGGCGTCCCAGTTATGCGACCGGAAGGCCTGGGTCAGACGCAGATGGTACTCCCCGATGTACCACGGCAGGATCCCGTTCTTGTTGAGCTTGAAGCCGCCGTAAGTTTGCAGGGCAAGGTTGTAATTGTGAGGTAGAAGGGGGAAAGGATACTTGCCGTACCGATCGAAATAGATGAAATGCCGGACCGCTTCTGCCCGGTTCGTCTGCGACACCTTCTTGGCGTCAAAGGAATGCTCTCCGAGGTAGGTCCGGTTTGCGGTGTAGAAAGCCTTGATTTCGGCGGGGAGTTCGTCGACCGCCTTCTCAGAAATGATGCGGTGTGCCCGGGGACCCCACGCGAAAAGAGTCGACGCTGCGGCGAAAACCAGCACTCCAAGCAATAGTGGCGTTTTTTTCATCCAGCGAGCAGTTTCAACAGACGGGGAGTGGACAGGCATTCATCTCTCTTGGATGTATGGCTTTGTCGTCGGACCTCAAGCTTTACCGCTTGGAGCAACAAGCGCCCTTCCTTGGTTCGTGCCTTTAAGGATTGGCCCCAGCCTCAGTTCGTTCCTGCTCTCGGAGTTTACTATTTTTTTGGCTGTATAGGAAATAGATTACGATCCCCAGGAGGAACCAGCCGACAAAGCGGAGCCACGTGACCAGGGGCAAATAGCCCATCAGGACGATGCAGGAAATAATGGCGAGCACCGGAATCACAGGCACCCAGGGGCAGCGGAACGGTCGGACTCGGTCCGGGTCGCTGTAACGCAGAACCATGACCCCCGTCGCCACCAGAATAAACGCAAACAAGGTCCCGATATTGGTGAACTCCACTGCCGAATTGATGTCTACAAACGCCGCAAAGGTCGCCACCGCAATCCCCGTGATGATGGTTGGCACATGGGGAGTTCGAAAGCGGGGATGGACGGTCGAAAACTTACGGGGTAACAGGCCGTCCCGGGACATGGAGAAGAAGATGCGGGGTTGACCCATTTGAAAAACCAATAACACCGCGGTCATGGCAATCACAGCCCCGAACGACAAGATCCCTGAAGCCCAATTCAGATGGATCAAGCGCAAGGCGGTGGAGAGCGGTTCCGCCGTCCCCAGTTCCTGATAGGGAACGATCCCCGTCAGGACCGCGGTCACGGCCACATAGAGGATCGTACAGACGATCAAAGACGCAATCATCCCAATCGGTAGATCGCGCTGTGGATTCCGGCACTCCTCCGCCGTCGTGGAAACGGCGTCAAACCCAATGTAAGCAAAAAACACGAGGGAAGCGCCCGTCAACACGCCGGTCCAGCCGTTGGGCATAAACGGCTGCCAGTGGGCCGGCTTCACATATTTCGCACCAACCACAATGAACCCGACCACAACGACCAATTTAATGGCAACAATGACGGAGTTGAAATTGGAGGACTCCCTGATGCCGACCACGAGCAGCGTGGTAATCGCAGCGACAATCGCAACCGCCGGCAAGTTGATGAATAGGGGGATGCCAAAAATGTGAGGGGCAGAAGAAAGGATCTCCGGGGATCCCATGGCGTTGTTGTAATTGGTGGCCAGCCACTTCGGGAGTTCAATCCCCATCCCGCGGAGCAAATCCTGGAAGTAACCGGACCAGCTCACCGCGACGGCGACGTTTCCCACGGCGTACTCGAGGATTAAATCCCAGCCAATGACCCAGGCGACAAATTCCCCCAGCGTGGCGTAAGCATAAGTGTAGGCACTGCCCGAGATGGGAATCATTGACGCCAGTTCGGCGTAACAGAGGGCGCAAAACCCGCAGGCAACGGCAGTCAAAAAATAAGAGAGGATCAGGCCCGGCCCGGCCCCGACACGCAGTGAATCGCCTGCCGCCGCAGTCCCCGTGGTGGCAAAAATTCCCGCTCCAATGATGGCGCCAATGCCCAAGGCGGTCAGGCTGAGAGGACCCAACACCCGTTTTAATTGATGCTCGGGCTTGTCCGCTTCGCGCAGTATTCGATCGACCGTTTTCTTGTGAAAGAGTGGTGAGGCCACGATCCTCCTTGGTCACATCAAATATTCATGCTCACATTTACTGACAGCACTGCTGCTTGCAAGCCCTGCCGGTCCCGGGCGCCGCGCGGGCAATCTCATGAAGGGCCGCCGTCCGCCGGAGGTGCCTCAAGACTCCGCATTTTCCAAGCCGGCAAATTTCTCTATCAGCTTTTTCAACCCGTACTGTCGAAAGTTGACGCTCAGCTTGAGGGTGTCACCTTCCCCCTCGCTCCGGAGCACTGTTCCAATTCCATACTTGGGATGTCGGACCTGACTGCCGAGCTGGAATTTTGATTTCCACTTGCTTGCGCCCGGCTTGGATAGGGATGAAAACGAGGGAAGGCCCACCGCCCTCCCCGCAGAAGTGTCCTTGCCGCGCCCGCGGAGCGCCTGTCGGATATGGTCAACGGTGTTATAGGTCGGTCCCTCGTAAACTCGCCGAGACCTGGATGACGGAAGCAACGCGGAGAAGTCTTCCACCAGGGAAGGCGGAATCTCGCCCAGAAAGCGCGACGGCTCCGTGACGTCAAAGGACTCCGCTCCATAGAACCTTCTCATCCGGACGCGAGACAGAGACAACAGGTTCTGGGCCCGCGTCATCGCCACGTAGAAAAGGCGCCGCTCCTCCTCCAGTTCTTCCTGAGTCACCATGGAGCGGCTGTGCGGGAACAGGCCCTCCTCCAGCCCCACGACGAAAACCACAGGAAATTCGAGGCCCTTCGCGCTGTGGATGGTCATGAGCGAAACCCCCGCCTTCTCGTCAAAACTATCCTGATCGGACACCAGAGCGGCGCGGTCCAAAAACTCACGCAGCGTCTCCCCCCGCTCCGCCGCATCCGCCGCGGCATTCATTAATTCGTTCAGGTTCTCAATCCTGGATCGAGCCTCATCCGTGTCCTCATCCTGGAGCATCTGCCGATAGCCTGACGCCTCCAGGATGAACCGGATCAAATCAGGCAAGGCACGCTCTTCCACCTTTTCCTGGATCTCTCCGACCAGGCCCTGGAACTTCTTCAGCGCATTCTGGCCCCGCTCGGACAGGGTTTGCCGTTCCATCCGCAGCCCGAGGGCCTTCCACAAGCTGACCGCCTGATCGCGCGCGGCCTGCCCGATCCCCTCCCAGGTCGAGCGGCCGATCCCACGCGCCGGGGTGTTGATAATCCGCTCCAGGCTGACGGAGTCCTCGGTATTCACCGAAAACCGGAGATAGGAGAGGATGTCTTTGATCTCCGCGCGATCGTAGAAACTGAACCCTCCCACCATGTGATAGGGGATCCCCAACCGTCGAAATGCCTCTTCAAAGGAACGCGACTGAGCGTTAGTCCGGTATAGGACGGCGCACTTTGTCTCACCGCGCTTCTCCCGCAAGAGCTGCATCCGACTAGCCACAAACAGGGCCTCGTTTTCAGCGTCCGGAGCCTCAAAAAAACCCAGACGTTCCCCCTCCTTGCGCTCGGTCCACAGGGATTTTCCCTTGCGGGCGACGTTATTGGAGACGACGGCACTTGCGGCGTCCAGAATGACCTGGGTGGAGCGGTAGTTTTGCTCCAGCTTGATGAGCGCAGCGTTGGGATAATCCTGCTCGAAGTTAAGAATATTCTGAATATCCGCGCCCCGCCAGCGGTAGATCGACTGGTCTTCGTCCCCCACCACGCAGAGGTTCTGCCGGGCCCGGGTCAGATGGCGGATGATCCGGTATTGGGACTGGTTCGTGTCTTGATACTCGTCCACCAGGATGTACTGAAATTTTTCGTTGTATCGATCGCGCACCTCAGGAAACTCGCCCAGAAGCTCAACCGTCCGCAACAGGAGATCATCAAAGTCAAGGGCATTGGCCCTTCTCAGCTTCTTCTCGTAGAGTTCGTACAGGATGGCGACCTGCTCCCGCCGTGCATCCGACGCCATCGCGTAAAACCGCTCCGGGGTGATCGATTGATTCTTGGCATAACTCACCTGCGCCAACACAGACCGGGGCGTCAGGAACTTGCTGTCCAGGCCTACCTCCTTGATACACGCCTTCATGAGGCTCTCCTGGTCGGCCTCATCATAAATAGTGAAATTCCTCGAATAGTTCAGCTTTTCGATCTCCCGGCGGAGTATCCGGACGCACAACGAATGGAAGGTGCAGATGAGCGGGCTGCTGGAGTGCCTTCCCTGCATCAGGCGGTAGACGCGCTCCTTCATCTGGTCGGCCGCCTTGTTGGTGAAAGTCACGGCCAGAATGTTCTCGGGTCGTACGCCACACCCTTCAATCAGGTGGGAAATTCGGCAGGTGATGACCCGGGTCTTCCCGCTGCCGGCCCCTGCAAGGATCAACAGGGGCCCGTCGACAATTTCGACAGCCTTCCGCTGGTCGGGATTCAAATCCTCGGATGCCGACAAAGAGGTTTTGGAGGCACTCATCGAAATTCATCTTAACGGAATTCTTAAGACCACGCAATTGCGGAATGGGCGTCTCCCGTCACGCAGGAGCCAATGGAAACACCGGCCCTTGTGAGATCCCAGGCATCCCTCCGGTTCCTCGGCCGACCGAAGGTTGAGCCCATCCAGTTAGATTTTCAAATGGAATGACTTTAAAGGTGGGGGAATCGAAATATCGCCCTGAGGAAGACCCTGCAACCATGCGATCATCAGTTTCACTGACCGAGCAGGCTTCCTTTTTCAGGGAGGGTTCTCTGGCGGATTTCCGACCACTCCCCGGGAGCGATCCTGAGGAAGTGTTTCACGACATACGGATCAAACTGGGTTCCCGAACAACGTACGATCTCCTCCCGTGCGGTCTCGTAGCCAGCCGCTTTTCGATAGGGGCGGTCGGACGTGATGGCGTCAAAGCAATCGATCACCGCAAAAATGCGCGCTCCCGGAGTGATGTCTTCCCCTTTCAGTTTCCGGGGATACCCGGACCCGTCGAATTTCTCTTGGTGTGCCAGCACAATTTCACTTGCCGCTTTGAGTCCCTGAATGCCATCAAGAATCCAGTATCCGGTCTGGGGGTGCTTTCGCATTTCGGTCCATTCAGGCTCTGTCAGCTTTCCGGGTTTGAGGAGGATGTTGTCCGACACGCCGATCTTGCCCACATCGTGGAGCATGGCCCCTCGCGAGACATCCGGAAGCAGGGCGGCGTCCACGCCCATGGTCCGCGCCAAATGGAGGGTGTACTCCCGCACCCGCATGGAGTGTGCCTGCGTCTCGTGTTCCCTCGCGTCGAGGGCGGCGACCAGGGCTTCCAGGGCCGTCTCGGACGAGTCCTGCAAATGTTCAAACGTCTTGCGGAGTTCAAAAGTCTGCTCTTTGACAACCTCTTCCAGCCGCATGATATAGCGGCGCTCTTCCAATTCCTTCTGATGACGATCCAGGGCCCGCTGGATCGTGCTGTTGATTTCATGAAGACGCAAGGGCTTGACAACGTAGTCGAGCGCCCCCATCTTCATGGCCCGGACTGCCATCGAAACATCCTCGCAAGCCGTCAACAGAAGCACCCCCACGTCCTCATGCCTTTTGCCGATCTCGGCCAACAGTCCGAGTCCGTCCATTCCGGGCATTCGCACATCGGAGAGGACGAGATCAAAGTGTTTCAAGGATAGCGCTGTAAGCGCTTCGTCGGCGTTGCTGGCTGCCCTTGTCCGGTAGCCCTGGGTACTCAGCGCCTCTTCTAACAGCAGACGAATGGCTTCCTCGTCGTCGACAATCAAAATCTGTTCTTTCGGTGCTGTATCCATAGCGGTCAAAATCCCAAGTCTCTATGAGTCCTTTCCCGCGGAGGCCAGGACGCCGTTCCCCGCGGATTGTCTTCCTGATTCCTTCTGGGTGCCGGATTCAACTCCCTCATCCGGTGCTCGGGCCATCGCTGCTGGTCCGCCAGGTGCCCGGGGTTCTGCCGGCGGTAAGGTCCGGGAGCTTCCTCTAGCCGGTGACAGGCCACCCCTTGGCCGCTCCAGGATCCATCGGGTTCATATCTCCCGTTATTTCTGGTCATCGGTTCATCCCCTGGATTCGCGCCTGCACCAACCCCCGGCTCGCCCGGGGGTTTCTTAGACCGGCTGGCAGACGTGCGATTCGATGGGCGTCTTCGAGAGATGAAAATCGGCACTCACCACCCGGTTGCGCCCTGCCTGTTTTGCCTGGTACAAGGCGGCGTCGGCGGCGCGCTGCAACTGCTCGATCGTCCTCCCATGGTTCGGGAAACAGGCCACTCCGATACTGACGCTGATACTCGGGAGATCCGGGAGGAATTGCGCCAGGTTCACGTCCGTAGTGACGACGCGTATTTTTTCAGCCAGTTCCATAGCGCCTTTCAAGCTCGTGTTGGGAAGGACGGCCACAAACTCCTCCCCGCCATAGCGCGCAGCGATGTCGCTGATGCGCAAGCTCTCCTTCAACCGGAGCGCGAAAAGCTTCAAGACGATGTCGCCGGACTCATGGCCATAGGTGTCGTTGACCCGCTTGAAATGGTCGAGGTCCAGCATCAAGATGGAGAGCGGATTATGGTAGCGCCGCGACTGCACGATCTGCTGCTGCATGAACTCGAAGAGGAATCTCCGGTTGTACAGGCTCGTCAATGAATCAATGATGGCCCGCTGCTCCGCCTGCCGCAAGGAGTTGAGGCTGGAGAGGATGGGGGCGGTTTGATCAACAAAAGTCTCCGCAAACGTAATCTGGTCGAGGGTCCAATAATGCTCCTTCCGGCTGTTGAGGTGAACGACCCCGGTCACAACGCCCCCGATGATGAGCGGCAAGCAGAGATAGCTTCCCGTCAACTCATTGTGGCAGTTGTGAGGGCACGGGTTGTCCTGGGACATATCATTGACCAGGAGACGACGACTGGAGCGCAGGGCCCGACAGCCATCCGGTTCTCCCAGCACGGAAAAGGTGAAATCCGGCGGGGTGGGTGTTCGCAGATTTCTCAGTTCAAGCTGGCGGCCGGCGGAGGTCTTTTTCATCACGAGGATTTGACTGAGGTCGAACTCCCGGTCCAGGACATGGGTGAGCGCTTTGGTCACCGCACTCTCCTCCTCCGCCATCTGAATCGCGTCGCGGTACTTCTTTAGACCGGCCAGCCGGCGCACACGCTCATTTTCCTGGGCGAACAGCCGGCTGTTGTTCAAAGCAATCGCACTTTGTGCGGCAAACGAGCGGCACAAAGATATCTCATCACCGGTAAATCGGCGGGGATGCATGGTGGCGATCTCGAGGACACCGAGCAGCCTTTCCCCAAAGAGCAATGGAAAGGCCATGTAGGAGACGATTCCCTGCTGCCGCGCGATGTCGCGGAACTGGATGCGTGAGTCCTCCATCACATCCTCCAACACCACCATCTCGCGTCGGGCTGCCACCCAACCGACCAAGCCCTCCCCGACCCTCAGCCGACAGGCCTCCTCGGGCAAGGGGGCAGGAGTCCGGATCGCCCGGGCCGTGAGGTCGTTGGAGGCTTCACCGACCGTCCAGAGAAAGCACATCGGGACATTTAACAGCTGGCAAATCGAGTCCACGACGTGTTCGAGGATCTTCCCGTCCTCGAGTGTCGAAGTAAGCTTTTGAGTCAGGGTATTGAGTGCGGAGAACTTCTCGGCCTTGGAGCGGGCCAGTCTCCCCCGCTCCTTAATCAACTGGGCCAGGACCGATCCAAAGCTCGCCATCAACACCAAGCCCGCCATGTTGACCAGCTGCACAAAACCACCGGTCGTGAGAGAAAAGAGCGAATGATCCGCATACTTGGCCATGAACAGGTAGCAGGCCGCAATTAAAGCCGAAAACATAATGGTTTCGCGGGGACCCAGATAAAGAACGCTGGTCACGATCGCCAGATAATAAAGAAAGAAAAATGGACTTTGATCAAACCCCGAATACCACAAGGCTACGTTAATGAAGAAGACAGCAAAGAGGGTCCCGAGAAGAGTCTTATTGCGGCCGGTGAACCGACTGGGAATCAAGAAATAAAAGATGATGTTGTAGATGACCGCAACAATTCCCCATTTGTAGAAGCCGGCAATATTCAGCACCCGGGATCCGGGAAAATGCGCCATGATCAGAATCAATGCGATGGCAATCGCATAAGCGAAGACGAAGACCGTTTCATATCGCCGGTAGATCCCTTGTTTATTGGTCATCAGCGGCTCTCCTCTGTCACCTTTCAGACGACCGTAAGGACATCCTTTTAAATCCTCTATAAGCTACTGCCAAATCTTCACAAGATGTTTACACTGGCGCAGATGAAAACCTGGAGGGGCTGACCGCATATCGGCACAAAATAACCGCCCTGTCTCGGATTCATCCAAATGTATTCAAATGATCCGAAATTGACTTTGGCTGGATTCGTGTCTAAACTGGCGCGACTTTTGGGAGAGACGGCCACGGAGGTGCAGCCGCGCATGGGTCCCCGGATGTTGGAGCTGAAATGCCCGCAATGCGGGCGGGGGTATACAATTTGTCCGCGCCCCGAGGTGTTCCTTCAGATAGTCCAGACACGAAGGTTTCTGATGGAGTGTGAATTCTGCGAGAAGGAATTGGAATTTGGACTGTCTTCCCTTGAGAAGAAACCGGCGTATTTCTGAATCTCGACTATGCCAAACGATCGGAACGTGACCGCTCAGAAGTTTATGGTGGGAATCACCGGCGGGAGGATCGCGCGGAATCTATTGCTTCTCGGAGAAGAAACCTACTTCCACGATCGGGTCCTCGCCTCACTGAAAGCGACCTTGCTGGGTGCTGAAAAAGCCCCGTTCTCCACGTTTACCTTCAATCTGACGGAAACGCGACTGGAGGATGCCCTCGATGCTGCGGCGACGAGCTCGCTCCTGGCTCCCTGCAAGATCATCGTGGTGCGCGAAATCGATCGGCTGCGGGAGAACCAGATCAAGGAAAAGGATGAAGATTCCCTCGAACATTATCTCCAGGATCCCAATCCTCAGACCTACTTCGTCATCTCGGCAGAAAAACTGGACCGCCGAAAACGGGTCACGCAACTCATTCAAAGGCACTCCTTGACCATCGACTGCGCCCCCCTCCCACGGGATGAGGTGTTCCGGTGGATCGTTGAGACGCTGAAACCGGAGGGTGTGACCATCGAGCCCTATGCGGTCCAGGAAGTGATCGATGCGGTTGGAAATAGCCTGACCTTGCTGGAGCAGGAGATCCGAAAACTCCTCAACTTCATCGGTTCCCGTCGTCGCATCACGGTCGATGACGTGGGGATGTTGATGTTTCGCGCCCGGGTCAACAGCGTGTTTGATCTGGTCGACGCCATTAATCGTCGCGACCGAGTGGGCTCCCTGGTGATTCTCAATAACCTTTTTGAAAACGATATCGAAGGCCCGCAGGTTCTTTTCTGGTTGGCCCGACTGTACCGCCAGCTTCTAGTGCTGAAGGACCAGAAACATCGACTTAATGCCTGGGCGGCCGCTGGGCGGTTGCGAGTCCCTCGTGAGTTTGCCGAACGACTCATCCAGCAGGAACGGAAATTCTCCCGCCAGGAAATCATCGAGGGATTCAGCAAATTCGCTTCCCTGGATCGCTCCATCAAGAGTACCTCTGTGGATCCCCGCCTGTGGTGCGAATTCTTTGTGTTTGAACTTATCCCCGACCAGCCCCCGCCGCAGCCTTCATGACCCGCGCGGTTTCGACGGCAAGCAATGGAGACTTTCAGGCCGCAAGGCCCCTGCGCGATGATTTCAAGGCGGAGGCGGGCCCGGAAGGAGTGTTTTCAAAAACACGGCTCCCCTTCCCCCACTCTCATGGGGTTCCGTGTGTCCGGTGGAAGGTATGGTCTGAAAACAGAGGAGATTTGACCCGGGAGGAGTGTGCAGGCTAGCTCATCATGCCGCGGACGGAGCTTTCTGACGAAGTGCGTTGACCCTCTTGGTCAGGCGTGATTTATAGCGATTCGCCGCATTTCGATGAATCACACCCTTGGTCACAGAAGCATCGATCAGTGCGATGGTCGCCTTCAAATTCTTGCTGGCATCGTCCGCTTTACCCGAGGCCAGGGTCTTGCGTAAAGATTTAATCTGTGTCCGCAGCCGGCTCTGGTTGCGACGATTGACCTGTGTTCGACGCAGGGTCTGTCTGACCCTTTTCAAGGCAGATTTGTGAGTTGCCATTTCCCAGCTTTATCCTTTCATTATTCAGCGACTTAGAGATATCGTTCGTTCCACATCCGTTGAGGCTCGATAACCTACAATAGAATTAAACTAAAGTCAAATGAACACATCTTCGAACACATTTTCGTTGACACTCCCAGTGCCGTGGTGTAGCCTCGATTGACGACTGGTTGACGCGCATTTCAACTGAAACCAAGAGAAGCTTTGCGGTCCGCCGACCTTCCAGTTTCAGCGAAGAAGTATGTTGACCAGCGAGGTGCCGCGCGTCTGATTCGATGAAGAAAAGCATTACTATCACGCAAGGACTTCAGTCCTTGTTCGGCACATTCGATCGCAATATTCGCTTCCTCGAAAAGTCCTTCGGCGTTCAAATTCAAACCCTGGATGGCAATCTTGAGATTGTCGGCGACAACGGGGGCGTGGCTGCCGCCGAGGAGATTCTCCGCGGGTACGCCCAGCTCGCCACCGACGGGATTCGTCTTGACAACGGAGAGGTCGAATCCCTGCTCAAGATTGCAGTGGACGATCCGACGCGTTCCCTGCGCGAAATCGCTTCCAGCCTTCGGACCCGCGCCTTTGGAAAAAAGCAAGTAACCCCGAAGAGTTTGAACCAGCGGCTCTACGTGGAAGCGATCGAGGGCCATGACATCGTGTTTGGCGTTGGGCCCGCAGGCACAGGCAAGACGTATCTGGCCGTGGCCTTGGCCCTGGCAGCCCTTCAGAACCACACCGTCAGCCGGATCGTTCTCGCCCGGCCCGCCGTGGAGGCGGGAGAGCGCCTGGGATTTCTGCCCGGGACTCTGCAGGAAAAAGTCGATCCCTACCTCCAGCCCCTCTACGATGCGCTCTACGATCTATCCGAGCGCGACAAGGTGGACCGGCTCCTGGAAAAGAACGTCATCGAAGTGGCGCCGATTGCATTCATGCGCGGCCGCACCTTGAACGAATCATTCGTCATCCTGGATGAGGCCCAGAACACCACCCATGAACAGATGAAGATGTTTCTCACCCGCATCGGGTTTAATTCCAAAGCCGTCATCACCGGTGACATCACTCAGATTGACCTGCCGAGCGGCAAACGATCGGGTTTGGTCGAAGCCATTGACGTGGTTTCCAATATTGCCGGAATCGCCTTCGTCTGGTTTAACGAAAAGGACGTCGTCCGCCACGCCCTGGTCCAGGAAATCATCAAGGCCTATGAAGCCTATAATCTCTCGCGGGCCCTGACCGGGGTGGGGAGTCATGCCCAACCCGGGGAGGGCGCCCACAACGAGTCAGGCGAGCCTTCCGATCATCCGGTTTCCCCGAGACGCATCCATGAGTGATCCCCCGTCCAACCCTGCCGACAAGAAAAGGGACCCGGCAGGGAATGAATTCCCCTTCCCCACAAGCCTCTCGGCCTTGCAGAAGCAATCCCGGGCGCGCTCGCCGTTCCCGGCCCGGATTCTGCAAAGCCTATCCATCCCGATTACTTTGCGGGACGCCATCGTCGCGATGCTGCTGATCGGTCTGGTTGTTCTCTTGCTTGCAAAGATCTCTCTGACTCCTATCCCCCACTATCAGGTTGGGGAACTGGCCACCAGCGATCTTGTGACATCGGATGAGCTGATCATTACCAACCAGGATCTCACCCGCTTGCAGCGGGATGAGGCCGTATCAAAAGTGCCGGTGGTTTTTGATTATGATCCGACCGTATTGAACGCCACGCTCCTCCGTCTTCATGAATTTTTCAGGGAATCTCGTAGGACTCTGGCGGCCTCCAATCCGGAGGCGAACAAGCGGCCGATCCTCGCCCAAGCCTTCGAAGCCGAATTCGGACGGCCG
Organism: Terriglobia bacterium; assembly: GCA_020073085.1. NCBI lineage: Bacteria > Pseudomonadati > Acidobacteriota > Terriglobia > Terriglobia bacterium. Next base: position 20,452 of record JAIQFV010000023.1, read on the forward strand.
TCGTCCGCGGCCCTGCTCGCCGCCTTATCGGCGCGTCACTATGATGAGGCATTGGAACAGCAATTGAGCGGTGCACTCCAGCAACTCCTGCATGAGAGCGTCTTGAACAACACTGAAATCCTGGAGATGGCCTCCCCCACCACCCGGATCGCCTTGCTCAACATCGACAAGAGCGGTGAGACGATCCTCCCGGGCCTGCCTCCCCACGCTTCTCTCACGCGCTCCCGGCAGTGGCTCCGCGAGCAACTGCTTCAATCGAATCTCTTGCCGCGCGAAGTGAGGGAGGAGTTTTCTGCCGCCGCGGAGAATCTGATTGCCATCAACGGCCTGTACAACGCCCGCGAGACCCTGGCCCGGCAGAGGGCGGCCGTTGAAGAGGTGCGCCCCGTTCAAATTCACATTCCCGGCCGAACCCGACTGTTGCGCTCCGGCCAGGCGGTCACCCCTGACGTCGTCGAGGCCCTTCAGGCGATGCGGGAAATGGAATCGCGCCGGCGCCGACCTGAGTACTTCGCCGGCCTCTACATGGCCGTCGTGCTGTTGTCATTTTTCCTCTGGCATTTCCTCACCCAGCGGCGCAGTGACGGGCTGAGCCCGCAGCGGCAGTTTCTGCTGGTCATGGTGTCCTTTGCGGTTCTGCTCATCCTCACCCGGGTCCTTCTGTTTACGTTCGATGTGATCAATCAGAATTTTGCCCTTCCGCCCTTCAATGATCTCCTTTCGTCAAAGTTCTCCATCCCCTTTGCCGCGGGGGCGATGCTCGTCACGCTGCTGCTGGACGGCGGCGTCGGCATGATTTACGCAGTCGTCTTTTCGATGTTCGTGGGGTACCTGGGACGCTCCCCGCTGCTGGCGATCTACGCCCTGGGCTCCAGTCTCGCGGCGATCTACGCGGTGCGCCAGTACCGTGACCGGAGCGCCGTCCTCAAAGCCAGCGTGATTGTCGGCGCCTCCAATTTTGTGATCGTGGCCGGATTGACGCTGCTCGGAGAACGGCCGAATGGCTGGGAGATGCTGCTCTTTGATTTTGGAAACGCCATGGTGGGGGGATTCTTCGTTGCCGGGCTGGTTTCCCTGCTGTTACCCATATTCGAGAATGCCTTCGATATTTGCACCGACGTCCGCCTGCTGGAACTTTCGAATCTGAATCTGCCCATCTTACGCAAGCTTGCCGCCGAGGCCCCCGGGACATACCACCACAGTATCCTCGTCGGCATTCTCGCCGAGGCGGCGGCTGAAACCATCGGCGCCAATCCTCTTCTGGCCCGAGTGGCCTGCCTTTACCATGACATCGGCAAGATGGGGAAGTCCGCGTACTACATCGAGAACTCCAAGGAGGCGACGCTGCGGCATTCAAAGCTGGCCCCGAACATGTCGAGCCTGGTAATCATTGACCACGTCAAGGAGGGTTTGGCGATCGCCAAACAGCTCCACCTCCCGCGACGTGTGACGGATATCATCCCGCAACATCATGGGACCAGCCTGGTCGCTTATTTTTACCACAAGGCCAAGACGGACCAGGATGCCGACGAAGTCGGAATCTCGGAGGAACAATTCCGATACCCGGGACCTCGTCCGCGATCCAAAGAGGCGGCCCTGATCATGCTGGCCGATTCCATTGAGGCGGCGGCACGGACCGTTGAGAGCCCGAACCCGAAGCGGTTGCAGAATGTAGTGGACCGCATCGTTGATCGATTTTTGAGTGACCATCAACTCGACGAGTCCCAGCTCACTTTGAATGAGATCGCCGTGGCGAAGCAGGCATTCACTCGGACTCTGTCGGGGATTTACCATGAGCGGATCGCCTATCCCGGATTCGACTTCAGCCAGGTGGCTATTGATGATGCTTCGTCGGGGTAGAGGACTCTCGAAGGGGCCCAATAGCCTTTACGGGGTCAGACGGATAGCCGCAACCCGCGTGCCCCGGGATGGAGGCGGAAGGCCCTGCACCGGGCGGCCGGTTTCATGATGTCTTTCCTCTCCCCGAGAACCCCAAACTCCAATCTATGAGATAATGTGGCGGCAGGTTCTGGGTTCCGCCACTAAAGACGGATCATGCCTCTTTTTAACCGACAAAGACGCGTTCGAATTGATGTGCGGCCTTTCGATCCATTCTTAGAACGGCTTGCGGAGGCCCTCGGACATCAGGAAACCGAATTCATGATTACTCTGGTCAGCGATCGTGCGATGCAGGAGCTCAATCGACGCTTTCGAGGAACGGATCGGCCGACCGATGTGCTTTCATTCCCCGCGGAGGAGGACAGCCGTCTCTGGAAGCACCTTCCCGGAGAAGAGACCCCCGGACTCGGAGAGATCATCATTTCGGCGGAGACGGCCCGGCGCCAGGCCGATGAAGAAGGACATTCCCTTCAGGAAGAGATCAAGTTACTCATCATCCATGGCGCCCTCCACCTGAAGGGATTCGACCATGAATCGGATGGCGGAGTGATGAACCGAAAAGAATATGCGCTCCGGGCGCGACTCCTATGAATGTCTTGCAGATTATTCTGTTTCTCCTCGTGTTGATGCTGTGGTCTCTGATCGCCGTGATGGAGGTGGCACTGGCCTCTTTCGGGAAGATCAGCGCCCGGCTCCTGGCCGAAGAGGAAAAGAACCCCCGCACGGCCTTCCTTCTGCAATTGGTTGAACAACGCGAGCAGCGGCGAATAGCGCTTTCCATGGGATCGCAGACCTGCCTGGTGCTCATTGTGTACCTGCTCGCCTCGCTCTATTTTACCCACCAACGCCTCTTCCACCTGGCCTTCCTGGAGACCTTTGGCACGCTGGTTTTTTTAATCGCAATTTTCCACCAGTTCCTCCCCCGACTCGTCGCCACGCGGCATCCCGACCGGGTCCTGTTGAGGCTCTTCCCTCTCCTCCAGGGCTTCTTCGCGCTTACCCTTCCCATCTCGGAGCTTCTCCTGAAGACCCTGAGCGTGTTTGAAGAACCCGAGATGCCCGGCGAAAAACCGACCGAAGCTGCCAACCCCGGGGAGATTCAAGCACTGCTGGATGTCGGCGAGGAAGAAGGGATCATCGAAGAATCGGATGGCGCGCTCATCCAATCCGTCGTGGAGTTTGGCGATAAGCTGGCAAAGGATTGTATGACGCCTCGGACCGAGATTGTAGCCATTGAGGATACCGCCACCCTCGAGCAGGTTCAGGAACTCATGGTCGCCCGGAAACACTCCCGCATCCCGGTTTATCACGAGAACATCGACAACATTTGGGGGATCGTTTTTGTCCGGGACCTGCTTGTGGAGCTGGAAAAGGGAGATTCACATCGCCTCGTGAAATCCGTCGTGCGCCCCGTCCTCTTTGTGCCCGAGACCAAACCGGTGGCCGATCTTCTGAAGGAGCTGCAGAACGAAACGGTCAAAATGGTGATTGTCATAGATGAGTTTGGCGGCGTGGCCGGATTGGTCACCGTTGAAGACCTCGTTGAAGAGATCGTGGGCGAGATTCATGACGAGGACGAAGACCGGACGGAAGCCTATGTTCGAATCACCGACGACAAATATATTTTTTCCGGGAACCTCTCGATCGGACGAGTGGAAGAGTTGCTCAGCATGGAGATCAGTGACGAGGACTACTCCACCATCGCCGGCTTTGTGATCTCGAAGCTTGGCCGCGTTCCTCAGGCCGGCGAGCGCCTTGATCTGGACGGGCTGCACGTCGAAATCCTCGATTCCACCTCGAAACAAATCCAGAAACTGCGCGTTGAAAAGAGACAGCAACAGACCGCATCCGAGTAACTCTCTATGGCAAAGTCGGGATTTGTGGCCATCGTTGGAAGACCTAATGCGGGCAAATCAACCCTGTTGAACCGCCTGGTCGGAGAAAAGGTGGCCATCGTTTCCGCAGTCCCGCAGACGACCCGCAACCAGATCCGCGGGATCGTCAACGGTCCCGAGGGTCAGATCGTCTTCATTGATACCCCCGGCATCCACCGCCCCCTTCATCGATTGAATCAACGCATGATGAAGATGGTCCATGCAGCGCTGGAAGGCCTCGATCTGGTGCTGCTGATCGTCGATGCCACGTTGCCCTTCGGCAAGGGGGATCGCTTCGTCTTGAACCTGCTGCAGGAGAAGGGCCTGCCTTCATTCCTTCTGCTGAACAAGATCGACCGGATTGAGAAGACGGACCTCCTCCCCTTGATCACCCGGTACGCCCATGAATTGAGCTGGATCGAAGTCATTCCCGTCAGCGCCCAGAGCGGCGAGAATGTGGACCTCCTTCTGAAACGCATCTTTGCGGCCTTGAAAGAGGGTCCGTCCTATTTTACCCAGGACGAGTACACCGACCAACCCGAACGAATCCTCGCCGCCGAGTTCATACGGGAGAAGATCCTGCATCACACGAGAGAAGAGGTTCCGCATTCGGTGGCCGTCGTCCTTGAGAAATTCGAGGAGGGTGAGCGATTGGTGCGGATTTATGCCTCCATCATCGTGGAACGCGATTCCCAGAAGGGGATCTTGATCGGCCAGAAAGGAAGAATGCTCAAGCAGATCGGTACCGATGCGCGGTGGGAGCTGGAGCGCCTTTTGAATACCAAGGTCTACCTGGAGCTGTTTGTGAAAGTCCGCCCGCATTGGCGGGATAACGAGGCCATCCTGGATGAAATTGGCATTACCAGGATCAGATCTTAAGGAACAAATCCAAGCGATGACAGCCATCAGTCCGGATACGGAAACTTCCGCCACCTCTACCGCAGCGACAGGACCGGGATCTGGAGGGAGCACGAGCAAACCAACCGTTCAGCGGATGATCTCGCTGGACGTCTTCCGCGGCCTCACCATTGCCGCCATGATCCTGGTCAACAATCCCGGGACCTGGAAGAGTATCTATGGCCCCTTGCGGCATGCCGATTGGAACGGGTGGACCCCGACGGATTTGGTTTTCCCCTTCTTCCTGTTCATCGTGGGTGTCTCGCTCACCCTCTCTTTTGCGCGCCGCCGGGCCCTGGGCGCCTCCCAATCCGATCTGCTGAAGCAAGTCGTCCGCCGGACCTTGATCATCTTCGCCCTGGGGCTTTTGCTGAACGGCTTTCCCTACTATGACCTCTCCAGGATTCGGATTCCCGGGGTGCTTCAGCGCATCGCCCTTTGTTACTTTTTTGCCGCTCTCATCTACCTGACCACGAGGATCCGGGGCCAGATCCTTGCGACGGTCGGATTGCTGGGAGGATACTGGGTCGTGATGACGGCGGTTCCAATTCCCGGCACGGGTTACAGCGCACTGACGATGCAATCGAATCTGGCCGCCCACATCGACAATGCCCTGCTCCACGGCCACATCTACCGGCCCACCTGGGATCCCGAAGGATTGCTGAGTACTCTGCCGGCCATCGCATCGGTCCTGCTCGGCATCCTCACGGCTCACTGGCTGCGTGTAGCAAAGTCACCGCTCTCTCGCACTCGTGGCCTGTTGCTGGGGGGAGCGATGGGAATCCTCATCGGCCAGCTCATGAGCCTCTGGTTTCCCATCAACAAGAATCTCTGGACCAGTTCCTACACCGTGTTTACGGCGGGAATGGCGCTGGTCCTTTTCGGGATCTGTTACTGGATCATCGACGTCCAGGGATACCGGAAGTGGGCCGTTCCCTTGGAGGTCTATGGAACAAACGCCATCGCCGTGTACGTCCTCTCGGGATTGGCGGCAAAGGCGTCCGTTACCTGGAAGGTCGCCCAGGCTGACGGAAGCAGGGTTTTGATTCAAACGTTTCTCTACACCAAGTTCTTCGCTCCCCTCGCCTCGCCGATTAACGCTTCCCTGTTGTGGGCGCTCGCATATGTGGTCTTCTGGCTGGGTGTGATGTGGGTGTTTTACTGGAAAAGGATCTTCATTAAGATTTGAAATCCCGACAAACGTCGTGAACTCCCAACCCTGCGAGCACTTGCCTTCGGATGATGTGACCCCAACACTGCTTGTTTATTCGTGGGCTGCGCATGTTGGAGCCCGCCTTCCCCAACCGGCTGTCGCTTTTCGGGTTTGATTCGCATTGCCGTTGGAAGCTGCATGTAGCAATCAAATTGAACGTTTTCTCGCTAGGGTGTTTCAACGAAGCCTAACGCTGGGTGGATTGGTGAGCACGGACTGTGGGGACAGTTGCATCTACGCGCTCTTTAGCTGATTGAAGGAAGTATAAAGAATGGAGAAATCACACGCTCCAAGTCGTTACAAACGCAGCCCGTCGTCACCAGGCCTAATAGCTTAAATCATTGGGTCACCGAACCGTGGTATCATATTTTGATATAGGAAAACAACAAACCTTTATGATAAGAGACATGAAAAAGATTGTGCTAGAAAAGGCGAGCGCCAGTGCAATCCTTGCAGGACTTAGCATCGGTCCCGCCGAGGAGCGTCGCGCCAAGGCCGCCGTTTGTTCCGCAAATGGTACCGTGATGCATGGCCCCTCATTCCGAAAAAGACGGCGAACGACCCGCAAATCACGGTCGGCTGCCAAGCGCCGATCGGTCTCGAGGCGAGGTTGAATGGCCACGCCAGATCCGAAGGCGGTCTTTGTCAATGTGCCCTTCGATCCCCGATATGAACCTTTGTTCGTTACATTGGTCGGGGTGCTTGTTTTTCTCGGTCAGAAACCGCATTGTGTTCTTGAAGTCACCGAGAAAGGGGAGGGTCGGCTGATACGCATCCATGATCTCATTCGGAGGTGCCGACTGTCGATTCACGATCTCAGCCGGACAGGTATGCCTGTTCGATTCAATATGCCCTTCGAACTGGGCCTTGCCTGTTCACTTAAACTCCAGCGGCCGAGGCAGTACGAGATTTTTGTGCTGGAAGCTAAGCCGTACCGCATTGACCGGACATTAAGTGATTACAAGGGGCGCGACCCGCTCGTTCACGGCGGTACGTGTGATGGCATGCTCGCGTGCTTGCTTGATACGTTTGAGACAGACCTTGAGAACGCTGCTATTGAGTTTCGGAAGATGTTGCGTATCCTTCGAAAGTCGGTTGCACTAATGAGATATCAAGTCAAAAGTGAATCATTATTTCGTCCGTCGCTATTTCGCTTGTTAATCGCAGCCGCGACCGAGATCGCCATCGAGCGGCGCCTCATCACACCATAGATCCCCTAGCAAGATCAACTGGAGCCAAAACCGGATTTCATTAGGCACCCAGAAAACCAGAGGATCCACATTTCTTCGGACACGATTTGGCGAAATCCAGGGGATCAAGAAGGGGGGCAAGCTCTTACCTCCCCGCAGTTGCAGCTCCCTTCTACCGGGCCTTCATGATGACCAGCGTCTGATCATCCCGCTGTGGAGTTCCGGCGGCGAATTCACGAACGGCTTCAAACAGCACGGTTTTCAGTGCATCCGGGTCCAGGTGGCACTGGCTCTTCACTGCCTCGAGCAGGCGCTCGGTTCCAAACTCTTCGCTTTCATGGTTCATCGCTTCCGAAATGCCATCGGAGTAGAATACGATCGTGTCTCCCGACGCAAAATTCAGTTTCCTCTCGTCATAAACCACGTCCTGAAATAGCCCCAGCGGAACCCCAGATACCTCCACCAGTTCGGCGGCCCCCTCGTGGCAGAAGATCGGTTTGGGAAGCCCTGCATTGGAGATGACCATCGTCCGGGCCGCTTCATCCCAGACCGCATAACACAAAGTCATGTAACGGCCTTCGATGCGGCGCTGGCAAAGCGACCAATTGACCCGAACCAGCATCTCCGCCGGAGAATACTGCCGCGTCGCGCGCGTTCGAATGATCCCGCTCGTCATGGCGCTGTAGAGCGCCGCCGGGGCGCCTTTGCCCGAGCCGTCTCCCACCGCGATCGCGAGCTTCGAGCCGTCGTACGGGAGAAAGTCGTAGAGGTCTCCTCCGAGGATATGGGCCGGCTTGAACTCCGCCGCAATCTCCATTCCCTCGAGATGAGGGAGTTCATCGCTGACGAGATGGTACTGGATTTCGCGGGCAAATTGCATCTCCCGTTCCATCCTTGCTTCCTGCTTCGCGACACGTTCATAGAGCCGGGCATTTTCAATCGCCGTGGCAATCTGGCTGGCGAGCAGCGTCAGAATCCGCTCGTGCTCTTCTGTGAAATATCCCGGCTTGCGACTCTCCAAATCCAGGACGCCGATGGCCCGATCCTTATGGATCAGGGGAATGACGAGTTCGGACCGGGTTTCTGAATTGCAGCTGAGATAACGAGGATCCTGGAGCACGTCGTCGATCCGGATCGACCTTTTTTCGGCTGCGGCCGCTCCGACCAGGCCTTCTCCCAGGGGCACCCTCAGTTTCTCCTGGGTCCGTTGGTCAAACTTGAACGACATGCGGGTCTTGAGCACGTTCTGTCGCTCATCCATCAACATGATGGCAAACATTTCGAAATCGATCACCTGCTTGATGACTTCCGCCACTTTCTTGAGCAAGCTCTCCAGGTTCAGGATCGCGATCATCTGCTCACTGATTGAATGGAGCGTGCTGAGCATTTCGGCCTGTTTGCGGGTCCGCTCGTATAACCTCGCGTTTTCAATCGCCGTGGCAATCTGACTTCCCAACAGTTCAAAGACGTGGCTGTGGTACGACGAGAAAAAGTGCGGCTTCGGGCTTTCGATATCCAGGACCCCGATGACCCTCCCCTGGGCAATCAACGGAACGGCCAATTCCGATTTCACCTTCTCGTAGGCCTTGATGTACCGGGGGTCCCGGGAAACGTCTCCCACCAATAGAACCCGGCGTTCAACCGCCGAACTTCCGATCAATCCCTCCCCCATCTTAACGCGGAGATGGTTGACTACTTCCGGCGAATGACCAATTGCAAATCGGATAAAGAACTCCTGCGTTTTTTCTTCGAGCAGAAAAATGGCAAAGATCTGGTAATCGACAACGCTCTTGAGGAGCTGCGCGATTTTGGGAAGCAGCTGATCAAGATCCAGAAGTGCATTGATCTCTCTGCCGATCTCCACCATCACCGTCAGGATGCGCGTGCGCTCCTCCAACTCGCGCCTGATGGTCGGAGAAGTCGTCCGGATCTTATAAATGGTTTCCATCTGATCTTTTTGATCTTTCATGACGACTCGTCAAGCATCCCGGCCGCGGGAAAACCTTCGAAATGGAATTGCCCCCGCGCGCCGTTGTGGAGCCGGGACCGGCTCCGCTCTCACACCGATTACAAAAATATAGGCAGGATGGCTCCTGCCTCGATTCCTGCCGGGAATTATCCTGGAAGGGCTACCCCTGGATTTTCAGTTCGGGACTGTGCCGCGATCCCTCGACAATCTTCACGCTGGCGCTCGCACCGATCCGCGTTGCACCGGCTTCCACCATCTGCCGGGCGTCTTCGAAGGTCCGGACTCCTCCGGAAGCCTTGACGCCGATGTCCGGACCCACGACTCTTCGCATCAATTCAATATCCTTCGCGGTCGCCCCGCCCCCCGAAAATCCGGTCGACGTTTTGACAAAATCCGCCCGGGCCGCCTTTGCCAGCGTGCAGGCCTTGATCTTCTCCTCATCATTCAGGAGAAACGTTTCAATAATCACCTTGGTGAGCGCCCCGTAGCGGTGACAGACATCGACCACGCCGGCGATATCTTCTTCCACCACCGTAAAGTGCCGCGATTTCAGGGCCCCGACATTCATCACCATGTCCACTTCGTCCGCCCCCAGACAGATCGCCTGTTTGGCTTCGTAGGCCTTCACGCTGGGCAGCGTGGCCCCCAGGGGAAATCCCACGACGGTCGCCACCTTCACGCAGGAATCTTTCAACAACCGCGCGCACAATTTAACCCAGTTCGGATTGATGCAAACGCTGGCAAACTGAAAAGTCCGGGCCTCTTCGCAAAGCTGAAGGATCTGTTCCTCCGTGGCGTCGGGCTTCAACAGCGTGTGATCGATCAGGTGGGCGATCCCCTGGTCGATGCAGGAGAGGCCCGAGCAGGTCGAAATCCGGTCCGCGCCGCACTCGAGCATCTTGTGCGTCTTCACGGAGCAATCGCCGCGACATTCGGTGGTGCATTCGTGGCTGATGCGGTCATCGATCCCTCCGCTTTCGGTTCGCCCGGCAAACCCACCCGCGTGCATGCGCGACCAGAGCTCGGCGGCAATCGATTCAATCAGCTTCTCAAGGTCCGTTGGGGCCATGTTCCTGTCACGACAACTGCGCGAGGAGTCTCCGCTCGCGGTCCCGCTCCGATCCGGTCCGGTGCGAGGGATCTCCTGCGTGAAATGAGAAAACGGCGTGCACCCTATTCCTTCCTCAGATACCTCTTTTCGATCTCCATGATCTTGTCGACGCGCTTCTGGTGGCGTCCGCCGGCAAACTTCGTGGTCAGCCAGGTCGTGACGATGTCTTTCAACGCCTCGAAAGACTGTAACTTGCCTCCCAGCGACAGCACGTTGGCATCGTTATGCTCGCGCGAATTCCGCGCGGTGGCTTTATCGTAACACAACGCCGCACGAATTCCAGGCACCTTATTGGCGGCCATAGCCGATCCGATCCCGGCGCCGTCAATCACTATTCCCTGCCGGCATTCCCCCTTGGCCACCGCCTGCGCCACGAGGTAGGCATAATCGGGGTAATCGACCGGCTCGGTGTCATGGCTCCCATAGTCTTTGACCGTGAAATGAAGTTCCTCGATAAGAAACCTCTTCAGCTGCTCCTTCATGACAAAACCGCCATGGTCGCCTCCGAGCGCAATCGAGCGGTCAGCGGAGGCTGGCGAGCCGATTGCGTCTTTGGGCAGAAGGACTATCGTCACCCCGCGCGCGGCCGCTTCCTCCCGCGCGCTGTCGGTAATGATACCTCCCGCGGCGACTTCAATGCGGCCTCCCCGCTCCAGGGGGAGGATGTCCTGCCGGGTCAAAACTTTGAGTGGGTTCATTGCAGAATGAAGGCGGCTATTGGACGTCCGCGTTGGGATCGATCACGACACAGATGTCGGGGAGATTCCGGTACTTCTGCCCGACATCCAGACCATATCCCACCACAAACTTGTCCGGAATATCGAAGCCAATGTAATCGGCGTGGACTTCTTTGATGCGCCTGGCCGGCTTGTTCAGGAGCGCACAAATCTTCAAGGAGGCCGGCCGCCGGTTCACCAGATAGTCCTGAAGGTAGCTGAGTGTCAATCCGGTATCCAGAATATCTTCGATCAGGATGACATCGCGCCCTTCAATCGAGGAGTCAAGATCCTTCGTAATGCGAACCACGCCGGAACTCTTGGTGCTTGCTCCATAACTCGAGACGGCGATGAAATCCAGAGACAAGGGAAGGGGGATATTACGAACCAGATCCGAAAGAAAGATACAGGCCCCCTTCAGGATGGCGATTAAATGAGGCGTTCGCCCTTGATATTCGGCGGTGATCTGCTGTCCCAGTTCCCGAACCCGTTTTTGGATCATTTCATGAGACAACAGAAGCTCGAGATTGCTTCGAAACGACGCCGGCGCAGACATTTGTTTTTCCTCAAAAGAGCGGTGAGATGCAGTGGAACAGTAGCCGGCAATTTACACCATTTGTGCTAGGTTGGCAAGGCGCCCATACAAAATATTTGGTAGGACGACTTGACCTCCCGACAAATTCGAGCTACATTCGGCTCAGATTTCGGGTTGGATGTCGGGGGCTCAATGTTTTTCCGCACGCGCATTCCAGAATCACCATTCACAGCCGTATTGGGGTGACCCCCCGGGCATCAGAATTTTTCCGGGCAAGAGAATCCTATGGATACACACCCCGTCGGGGAGGCTGCTCATTTCGCTTTCTGAAGGCGAATAGACGGGAAGCAGGACAAGCTGGACCGGAGGCGCTGTCCCAATTCAAATCTCGGCATCATTGAATCATCTGAACTTATGTTATTTCATCCCTAGATCTGCGAGTGCGTTCGATGGGTTGCTGCTCTCGCCGGGGGACTGCCCAGTACTCGAAATCAGGATGAATCCCCGCTCCGGATTCTGAAGTTCGAGAACCTACTAATTGCAAGGAATCATCTCTTAAGGAGGAACCATGAGAACCAGAATCTCTCTCCGCTTATGGGCCATTTTCTCAATACTCTTGTTTTTGGCTGCGACACCGGTTCTTGCCCAATCCCAGGGAAGCACCGGCCAGATTGCCGGGATTGTTACGGACCAGACGGGCGCAGCGATTCCCAGCGCTAAAGTCACCGTCGTCAATCCGGCTACGGGCCTGACCCGAGAGTTGTTGACGAATGATGTCGGACAATATCGGGCCCTGTCCCTGCCTCCCGCCAAGTATACGGTGACGGTTGAGAAGCAGGGATTCAGCACCGCCAAAGAACCGGATGTGGTGGTGACGGTCGGCAGTGCCATCGACCTCAACATCACGTTGCAAGTGGGAGGCCTCAGCCAAGTGGTTGAAGTCTCCGCGGCTCAACTTGAAGTCACCCGCTCCGAGGCGGGGGCGACGCTGAACGACGACTATATTTCGAACCTGCCGATCAATGGCCGCCGATTCCATGACTTTGTGACGATCACCCCCACGGTTCAGGTGGAACCTCAGCGCCAACAACTTTCCTTCGTGGGCCAGCGTGGAATCAATGGCAACGTCAACATCGATGGGGCTGATTATAATGAGCCCTTCTTTGGAGGTCTCCGGGGAGGAGAACGGTCGAATCTCGCCTTCACGATTCCTCAGGAGTCCATCCAGGAATTCCAGGTCGTGGCGCAAGGCTATTCCGCCGAATTTGGACGGTCCACCGGTGGACTGGTCAATGCCGTCACGAAATCGGGCACCAATGAAATTCATGGGACCATCTTTTCACTCACCCGGCTGAAAGGGTTGGGGGCGAACAACGCCTTTGGCCAGCGCGCCGTGACGAACCAATGGCAGGAAGGCGGATCGGCAGGCGGGCCCATCCGCAAGGATAAGACCTTCTTCTTTGGATCCATTGAGCGGCAAGACCAGAGAATTCCCCGCCAGGTGGGATTTACAGCGTTGAATAACGTTGTCCGGGACGCCACCAACTCCGAGGCCTTCGATTTCTTTAAGACCTTGGAAGGACCCTACACCGCGACCAACGACGCGACGGCATTTCTGGTCAAAATCGATAACAACTTCGGGATCAAGAATCGACTGTCGGTCCGTTACAACTATTCTAGAAATACCGGATTGAACGCCGTCAATGCCGGCACACAAATCGACCCCACCACCAACACCGCGCTCACGAACAACGGCACGGAAGGCGATCGAATCCATACCATCGCAGGCCAGTTGACGACGGTCTTCTCGTCGAATCTCCTGAATGAACTCCGGATGCAGTATTCCCGTGAAGAGCGTCCCCGCGATGCCAATGCCATCGCCACCACAGTCGAGGCGAGCGGGGTCGGAAGCTTCGGAACCGTGAGCTTCCTGCCGACGACGGCGACCGACTACCGGATCCAGCTCTCCAACTCGATTGCCTGGACCAAGGGCGGCCACAGCATCCGCGTCGGTGGTGAATACAATTACACGAACATCTTCCAGCTCTTTGCGTTCGACCAGAGCGGGGCCTTCCGCTTTACGGGGAGCAACCCGACGACGAATCTTCAGATCATGTCGCTCAATGCGGCCCAGCCTACCAAGAACCGGTTTGATAACACGACGGCATTTTATCAACATGCCTTGGGCAACGGGACGCTGGGAGCGGGGGCCAACGGTCTGGCGTTCTTTGCGCAGGACAATTGGAGAATCAGCCGCCGGTTCACTTTGAATTATGGTTTGCGCTGGGAGGCGGCCTTGAATCCCCCTCCGGAGGCCAACAACACCTCCATGATCAACAAGGTTCAAAACCTCACGTTCCCGGTGGGCCTTTCGTTCGATCCCAACTTCATTCCGGACCAGACCAAGCAGTTTGCACCCCGCCTGGGGTTTGCGTTTGATCCGAAGGGAGACGGGACCACGGTGATTCGCGGGAATGCGGGAGTCTTCTATGCGCCGACTCCCCTGCTGGTGTTTTCCAATCCTCTGAACAATTTCCGGATCCCTCCCGGAGACCTGCGCATCCGCTTGCCTCTTGCAGTCCCGGCCGGCAATCCGAATAACACGGTGTACAAACAGTTGCTCGCGATCGGGATCGACCTCAACAAGTTCACCCTGGGCAACCTGCCGATCCTGACGGTCCAGCAAGTCCAGAGTATCGCCACGGCACTCGGTTTGACCTTCGATCCGTTTGCGGGGGCAGGACCTCTGGGCATGGCCCGCGATTTCGAGAATCCGCGATCCTTCCAGTGGGCATTGGGCGTCGAACACGAACTCGCCAAGGGGATCACGGCGGGCGCTGACTTTTATTACGTCAACACCGTGCACCTCGAGCGAAACCACGAACTCGACCTGCCGGCACCGACCCTTCGGGCCGCCGACGGTCGATTCGTCTACAACGTGCCCTCGCTCATCCGCCCCGTCTCATCGCTCAGCAGTGTTCAGATCCGCGAGTCCTCGGCCCGCTCCCTGTACAAAGGGCTGGTCTTCCGGTTGAACTATGCTCGCACCAAGCTCCAGATGAAGGCCTTTTACACGCTTTCGTGGAACTATTCCGATGACGACAATGAGAGAAGTTCCGGCGGCTCGGATGCGGTCGATCAATTCCACCTGAACCTGGACTATGGCTTCTCCCGCCTTGATCGCCGGCACCAGTTCAGCTGGATTACAAATTACACCCTGCCCTGGGGATTCGAGATCAGTTCGAATGCTCGCATCTACTCAGGAATTTCCTTGAACGCCGCGGCCGGCAGCGACATGAACGGCGACGCGATCAGTACCGACCGTCCGTACTCGGCTCCCGGGGTCATCTTCCCTCGAAATTCCTTCCGCAACCAGCCGATATACAATGTGGATATGCGCCTCTCCAAGACCTTCAAGTTCAAAGGAGATCGCTTTGGGCTTCAGTTCCTGGCAGACTTCTTCAACGTGTTCAACTTTGATAATGTCCAGATTGGAAGCACCAACTCCCGCTACGGGGTTGGAATTGATGCGACCGGTGCCACGGTGGCGCCCCTCACTTCGTTCCAGCGTATCTTCCTGGCGGACGGAACCTACGACAAGAACAATAGCCCGGGTCCGCCGTTCCAGACACAGTTGGGAATCCGTTTCACCTTCTAATGAGGCATCAGGTATGACAAATCGCCAGTCCGCCTCGGCGGACTGGCGATTTTTGTTTTGTACAGGTGAGGGGTTAGGCGTCTCGAAAAAAAGGGCGGGTCACTTTGTTTAGTGACCCGCCTTCAAACCTGCCCGTAGGGCGACGAGCCTCGTCACCCCGCTATGCATTCAACTAGAACGTGATCTTTACCGCCAACTGCAAGATCCGCGAACCCGCCGTCGAGAGTGGTGTCCCGAAATTGGATTGCCGGACGAGGGTCAGCGGGGTGGGCTGTTGCGGCGTACCCGTCGACAAAGACCACTGCGTCGTTCGCACGCTGTTGAAGTTGGTCCGGTTGAAGA
The DNA here is from genome assembly GCA_020073085.1 of Terriglobia bacterium. Classification (NCBI taxonomy): domain Bacteria; kingdom Pseudomonadati; phylum Acidobacteriota; class Terriglobia; species Terriglobia bacterium. Next base: position 35,856 of record JAIQFV010000023.1, read on the forward strand.
TGTTGAACCCTTCAAAGATCAACTGCATCCGGGCCCGTTCGTAAATCGGAATCTCGCGAGTCACGCGGGGATCCAGGGACACGAAATTCGGGAGTGTGAAGGTATCACGACCCACCCCGGGGAATCGATCCGTCTGTTGGTTCGAATCCCCGTTTAAATCTCCACCTCCCACCTTCGCGGTATAGGGTTGGCCGGACTGCGCCGTCAAAATACCGCTGAGCGACCACCCGCCGGCCAGGGCTCGAGCGAGCGGGTTCGCCAGACCTTTCGCATAGTTGGCTAAATCCCAAACACCGCTCACCACAAAACGATGCCGCTGGTCATTGATTCCCAGTGCCCGATCCGAACGGACATCAAAGGTATTGAATATCTGCTTTCCGTCATCCCCGCTGCTAAACGGAACGACGGACGTGGCGTCAGGAACATCATCGATGACCTTGCTATATGTGTAAGCCATCATGAGCTGATAGTTCTGAGAGAATCGCTTGTTCAGGGAAATCGTCATCCCGTGGTAGATGGAGTTGGCATCACTTTCAAAAGTCGCGATGCGGAGAAAGTGGCTGAGAGGCCTGGGATTGCCAAAGAAGGGGAAGGTCACCTGTGGACCGTCCTTTGTGGGCAGGGTCTTGAGCACGGGCGGCGCCAGGTTGCGATCAATAGTGCGCTGCAATTTGACTCCCCGAACGCCCAGATACGAGACAGTGAGGGAAGTGTCTTTCATGATCTGATACTCCACTCCGAAACTTCCCTGCTGAACGTACGGCTGCACATAATCCTTCGAAAAAACAAAGATGGTCGCTGGAGGAGGGGCAGCCCCGGTAGGAATTGCCGAAAGAATATTCGGATAGGTGGGAACCCCGGTACCGGTGAAGGTCAGGGTTTGGACGTTGATCCCGTTATTGGAGTGGGCTGTTCCCACCATGATCGACGGCGTGCGCCCATAGAAAATGCCATATCCTCCGCGCACCACCAGCCTGTCCGACCCCTTGGGCTTCCAGGCAAATCCAAATCGGGGTCCAAAGTTGTTCTTATCGGTATTCAGAAAGCTGGTATCAATCCCCGCCGCGGCCAGTTGTGGGTCCGGATTCTTGGTGGCGGGTTGATTGAAATCCTGGATGTCGTAACGCAATCCAAAATTCAAGGTCAGATTGGACGCGGCATGGAATTCATCCTGAACGAACCATCCCAATTCCCAGAAATCCGGGAATGTGGAAGGCCCTGAAGTGCCGTTCCCGGGAAAGGCTTGAACGTATTTCTCTCCCGACCCGTTCGGAACTCCACCGGCAAAGCTGGCCAGGCTGTTGAACGTGTACGCGCCGAAAAAGTTGCCGGGAAAAAAGTTAAGGATGCGATCGATGTTGACGTCGAATCCCGCTTTGAAGTTATGGCGGCCAAAGGTGTGTGCCACATTGTCGACGAACTGAATGCGCTTTATCGTCGTTTCCCGCGGGCTAAAAGAATTGCGACCGATGGTTAAAACGGTTTGTCCCCCTTCATTGATCACTGCTTCGGGTTTATCGCTGTTGGCCAGCCCCGGCTCCTTGTCGCGCGCAAACTGGAAGCGGGCTTCATTGACAGTATTCTTCCACAGGACTGAGGTGAGACCGGCACTCACGGTGTCGGTGAAAACATTGGAAGCTCCGGTATGTTGAGACGAATTCTGTGCTCCGCCGTTCTCAAAGCCCTCGCCATTGAATTTCTGATGGTTGAAACGGCCGGTCAGGTGATTGTTCTGAGTCATCTGCCAATCGACCTTCCACAGGAAAACGTCCTGGTTCTGGGTCCGATTCCAGCTGTTGGCAAGGGGGGTGAGTAGGGCCAGGCCCTGTTGCGTCGCGGCATCGGTCAGGAACGGCTGCTTCCCGCCCAGGAATACCACGTTCGGTTGCGTGTTCCGTTGTCCGTCGTAGTCAAAAAAGAAGAACGCCTTGTTTTTCACGATGGGACCGCCGATGTTGCCGCCGAACTGATTGAAGTGAAAAGGCGACTTGGGGCGGTTCAGTGAATTGTTGAAAAAGTCGTTGGCGTTGAGCGATTTGTCGCGGTAAAACTCAAAGGCAGTCCCATGGAAAGCGTTTGTGCCCGACTTCGTGACGACATTGATGACGGCGCCACCGGCGCGGCCGAATTCCGCGGAGTAGGAATTCGAGTTCACCTGGAATTCCTTGACCGAATCCTCGCTGAATTGGTAGGGAGCGCGGCCGGACCCGGTGCGGCCGAGGGTCTGACCGAAGAACGTATTGTTGTTGTCGGTGCCATCAATCTGCAAGCTGTTCAAGGTCCCGCGCTGGCCCGCGAAACTGATATCCCCGAGGCGGTTGTCCCGCGTCACTCCCGGAGTCAGCAAGACGAAATCGATGAAATTCCGGCCATTGACGGGCAGATCGGCGATCGAGACGTCACCGACCGTATTCGACACGCTGCTCCGCGTTGTTTCCACCACCGGCGCCTGCTCCGTGACCGTAATGGTTTGCTTTTGACCCGCCACCGCCGCCGTGAAATTCACCGTGAGGACCTGACCGACGGTCAGTTTCACCGAGGAGGCCTTCGAAGTGCTGAAACCCGCCGCCTGAACCGTGACCTCATACTCACCCACGGGGAGCGCCGAAATGCGGAAGTAGCCGGCGGTGTCGGTGGTCATCGAACGGGTCAATCCGGTGGCCAGATTTTTTGCGGTCACCTGGGCCCCGGGAACCACGCCGCCCGACGGGTCCACCACGGTCCCTTCGATGGTCCCTCCGGTCGATTCCGCCTGTGCAAATGAAACACACGCACTCCCTGCAATCATGAGCAGCGCAGCCATCACGACGCAAAATATTCTGCAGAAATTTTCAGTTCTTGTTGTCATTGGACCTGCCTCCTGTCGGCGAGTTGAAATTACGTTTCGGGTCTTGAAGTCGTCGTGCATAACCGGGCTCTCCATCCGGGTTACACGATGACCCCCTCAAAACATGGGGTAGTCTCCGGTTGAAAATTCGAAATTTCTTTAGTCAGACTGGCTTGAAGTATTCGCAGGAAAAGGTAAAGGAATTCCCGAAAATTTTCAATCAATTTTCGGATGTTCATATACCGGTTCCCATAGTGCTTTGAGTCAAGGAAGGTCTGCAATTCATCCTGCAGAAAATCTGCGTCCAAGAATCCGCTGAGATGTCACCGCGCATCAGGACTGGCAATTGCAGCGAAATCTCATCTTTACGTCACCGATAGCTTCGGAAGACGATTTCATCCTTATAAGAAATTGTTTCTCTTTGGACTCGAATCCTCCAAATTCCCAGAAACCATAGTGGCCTTCCAAAAGTTGGAATTCAGCACCGCCACCCTTGGGCACTGAGATCTTCATGCACGGTAACTGTTGAATGTTCAGATTTTACTAGGCCCCTAAAATTCAATAAATTTGGCCATCTAGATGCACGTTGGTAGATCTAGGCATTGGAGGCTTTGCCACTCTCTCGCAGTACGTATCCCAACCTAGTGTTATGACAACCGAAACCGGCGGCATACTTACCAGAAACCGGTCACAAGTGTGCAACACCAAGCAGTCTTACCATGTAATCCTAAAACCAAAAGGAGCTACGCAATGATTAAAAGGCTTTTAATATGCGCCCTGTTTGTGATTCTCGCTGGGCTGATGACATCGACCCTCTGGGCGCAGGGTCAAGGTACAGGATCGATCGAAGGAGTCATTTCGGATACCACGGGCGCCGTGATGCCGGGTGTCAAGGTGGTTGTCCGAAACCTCGGCACCAACGCCATCCGCGAACTTATGACGGACGGCTCGGGACATTACCGCGCCGACTTGCTGCCGCCGGGGGAGTATGAAGTCACGGCGACGATGACAGGCTTTGCAACGGCGAAGATCGAGCGGTTGACCCTGGTCGTAGGGTCATCGCATGCAGCGGATCTCAAGATGCAAGTCGCAGGTGGTCAGGTCACCGTCGAAGTGACCAGTGAAGCGGCCGTAACCGACCCCGAACGAATTGAAATGACTTCGACCGTCGGGGAGCGGGCCGTTCAAGATCTTCCCATCAATGGACGTCGCTGGGAGAACTTTGTCCTCCTTACGCCCGGAGTCACGCCGGATGGCGATTATGGTCTGGTGAGCTATCGCGGGGTTTCGGGACTTTACAACAACAACTCGATTGATGGCGCCGACAACAATCAGGCGTTCTTCTCCGAAGCGCGGGGACGCACGCGCATCTCTTACACCATCAGCCAGGCTGCCGTGAAGGAATTTCAAGTTGGCCTGAGCAATTTCTCGGCAGAATTTGGTCGAGCAGCCGGCGGTACCGTGAATGCCGTGACCAAGTCCGGCACCAACGATATCCATGGCGAGGGTTTCTACTTTCTCCGCGATGGATCGTTCATGGCCAAGAATCCACGCGTCAATGCTTTGTCGACCCTGACTGAAGACCAGAAGAAACCGCCGGAACGGCGACAGCAGTTCGGAGGCTCAGTGGGTGGGCCCCTGGTGAAGGACAAGGTGTTTTTCTTTGCCAACTATGACCAGCAGAAGCGACACTTCCCGGGGTTCGTCATTCCCGACACCCCTTACAACCTCGTCGCCTGCACTGTCCCCGGATGTGCCGCCACGATCGCCTTTCTCAACACCCAGAGCGGCCTGTTCGAACGCTCGGGCGACAATTATGTTCTGCTGGGAAAGCTCGACTGGATGATTAATCAGAATAACACGTTAACAAGTGCGTACAATTTCCAGAAATGGAACTCGCCCAATGGAATCCAGACTCAATCCACGATCACCGTTTCCCCGTCTGCCAATGGATTGGATCGCGTCCGGACCGACATGCTCAATCTGCGTCTCACCTCGGTCCTGACCGCCAACACGGTCAATGAATTCCGTTTTCAATTTGGGCGTGATTTCGAGTCTCAGATTCCGAACTCCCCCGGCCCGTCGGTTTCCTTCACCGGAGGCATCAGCACCGGCATGCCCAACTACCTGCCGCGAGCCGCATATCCGAATGAAAAGCGATTTCAATTCGCAGACAATTACTCGTTCATCCATGGAAACCACTCCTTCAAGGCGGGAGCGGACATTAACTACGTCCGGGAACTCCAAATCAACCTCTACAACGGAGGCGGGACGTACAGCTATACGAGCTTGAACAATCTGGCTTCCGATTGCCCGGCTCAAGCCAGCGGCTGCGTCCCGGTCAGCAGCGGCGCCACCACGGGAAAGCATTACAGCAACTTCCAGCAGGCCTTTGATCTAACGGGCCAGAACGGGCTCCTCTTCTTCCCCACTACCGACTGGAACCTCTACCTCCAGGATAATTACCGTTTCCGTCCCTCGTTTACTTTGTATTTTGGAATACGGTATGAATACTCGCAGCTGCCACAACCCACCAATGGAAATTCGGCCTTCCCCCTCACACAGACGTTCAACAAGGACACCAATAATTTTGGTCCGCGTTTTGGATTTTCGTGGGACGTGGGTGGAACGCACAAGACTGTTCTGCGAGGCGGCTATGGAATGTACTATGGACGCACCTCCAACAGTGCCATCGCCAATGGCCTGCTCAACAATGGGATCGTGAATTCCAGCTACTACATTACTCCGACCTCTCCCGTCTCCCCTGTGTTCCCGAATGTGCTCACCGGACCGCCCTCGGGTGCGGCGGCATCAACGCAGACCATCAACGAGTTTGCGCCTGATTATGTCCGGCCGGTCATTCACTCGGTGGACCTGGTGCTCGAACGTGAACTCTCTCACGGGGTGACCGTTTCCGGATCCTATCTCATGAGCCGCGGCCAGCGCCTCCCCACCTTCCGGGACACCAATCTCCCGACGCCGACCGGAACGATCACTTACACCCTCCCCGATGGCTCTGCTCAAGGACCATTCCCGGTCTACCTCGGGTCCCGGCCAAACTCGGGAGCGGGCGCCATCATCATGACGGAGAGCGTATTGAACTCCAGTTACAATGCCTTCGTGATGAATATATCCAAGCGAATGAGTCACGGGGTTCAGTTGCAGTCCAACTTCACCATCGCCAAGGCGATTGACAACGGCCAGAGTTCGCAGACCAACTTTGCGAGCTACAGCCAGCAGTTTGATCCCAACAACTTGAGCCTTGAAAAGGGACTCTCCCGATTCGATGTGCGCAAACGTTGGGTCACCAACTTCATCTTGGCCCCGTCGGTCAGCCGTTACACCGACAATGCTTTTGTCAAGGCGGTCTTTAATGATTGGCAGTTCGGCGGCATTATGACCTTCTCCGATGGCAAGCCCCAGACGGCAACCATCAGCGGCGGACTTTCGGGAACGACAGTGACCTCCACGACCAACGGGACGGGAGGCAGTTATCGCGTTCCGTTCGTGGCGCCGGGATCCTATACCGGTACGGGTCAGGCCACCGTGGATATGCGGTTCACTCGTACCTTCAAGGTCAGTGAAAAGGCGAAGTTCCAGTTTATCTGGGAAGGATTCAACCTGTTCAACCGGGTCAATTACACCAGCTTCAATCTGATCCAGTTTCAAACCGGGACCGTCCAGAAGACCGGAACCAACTTTGTACTGCCGCTGGCGCCCTACTCCAAGCAGGCATTCCTTGCACCTATCAACGTGGGAAATACCATCTTTGGCCCGCGTGAGTTTCAGATGGGCTTGAAGTTCATCTGGTAAATCCGTAGAGGATTCAAATGGGGCAGGAAGGATCATCCGATCCGACCTGCCCTTTTTTTGTTTCGTTAAGGGCCCCGGGTTCCCTCTCCCCCTTCCAACACTGAACATAAATTCCGAACTCAGTGACGAGTGATCTTCTCTTCAAAAGCATACAGAATGGATCAGTTGATTCATTTTGAGATGGGACAATGTCTCCAGGAGAACCAGGAACGCGTACTGACCGACCTCAGTAGGGACTCGAGAGTTCCACCATCCGGACGGGATGCCCCTTCCCCTGGATGGGAGACTTTAACTGGACTTCGAGATCTTCATTCTTTTGTCATGCGCTTGTAACATCACTCCTCCATACTGATCCTCCACCTGAAATTGAACTGCGCATGAGGTCGACCCGGAGTCATCCCGCGGGTTCAAGCGGCTCCTGATTTAATAAACCATAGGAGGATTCCCAATATTTGTATAAAGTGGATAAGCTTAGTCTGGATTCGCCTGTGATGTTTGCAAAGTCCTGAATTATCAATAACTTTTTTACCTGAAAACCTTGTGACTTTGGCTGAGTACTTGCATGAAATTCCAGTAGATGTCGCAGCTTACGTTTAAGATTTTTCATACCCGGAACTCATCTGACCAAGCCGACCATTATGATTGATGGTTTAGAGAGGGGATTCTCTTCTGCCCTGGGCTCAGGAAGTGGTCGTCGGTTTTATGATCTGCCAAAACCAACCAATCCGCCAATTCCAACAAAAAGGAGTTGCTCAATGAAAAAAAGCACCATGCTTCGTGTTATGTTTTTTATGCTGTGCAGTATCGTGGCAGCTTGCCTCTGGGCGCAAGGCCAGGGTACGGGATCGATTGAAGGAACCGTAACCGACTCGTCCGGTGCTGTGATTCCGGGCGTCAAGATTGTGATTCAAAACCTGGGAACCAATGCGACGCGGGAGATGACGACCGACGCCTCGGGTCATTATCGCGCGGATATTCTTACTTCCGGCGAGTACTCCATCACCGCGAGCCAATCCGGCTTTGCGACCGCGAAGCTTGAGAAGGTGACGGTGTTCGTTGGAACCTTAACCTCTGGCGATTTGAAAATGGGGGTCGCCGGGACCCAGCAAACGGTCGAGGTCACAGCGGAAGCTCCGCTGACTGACGCCGAAAAAATCGCCGTCGGGGGCTCCGTGGGCGAACGCGCCATTGAGGACCTTCCGGTGAATGGCCGCCGATGGTCTAATTTCGTCCTTTTAACACCCGGCACGATTCCGGATGGGACCTTCGGCTTGGTCAGCTATCGCGGGATATCGGGACTTTATAACAACAACTCCATTGATGGGGCGGACGACAACCAGGCCTTTTTCTCGGAAGCCAATGGCCGCACCCGAACGCCCTATGCCATCAGTCAGGCTACCATCAAGGAATTTCAGGTGGGGTTGAGCAATTATTCGGCAGAATTTGGCCGTGCCGCGGGCGGGACAGTCAATGCCGTCACAAAATCCGGCACCAACCAGTTCCACGGAGAAGGCTTCTACTTCTTGCGAACGAAGGCCTTCATTGCCATGGACCCTTTCATCAAGGCCCAAGGCAAACCCCAACCCGATGAAAGACGCCAGCAGTTCGGAGGCGCCGTGGGCGGTCCCCTCGTCAAGGACAAGCTTTTCGTCTTCGGAAACTATGACGAGCAACTCCGCAACTTCCCTATCACGACGCTCCCGAATGTTCCTCTGGCATCACAGGCCTGCACCGTGCCCGGGTGCGCCGCAACACTGGCATTCCTCAATAGCCAGGTCGGCACCTTCCCGCGCCAGGGGAATAACTATATTTTTCTAGTCAAAATGGACTGGATCATCAACCAGAACAACACCCTGACGGGCGAGTACAATTATCACAAGTGGCACTCCCCCAACGGCATTCAGACAGCCGCGACGGTCACCGTCTCACCCTCCGCGAATGGCAGCGATGATGTGCGGACCGATCTCCTGACCACCCGGCTGACTTCGGTGTTGTCCGGCAGCAAGGTCAACGAATTCAGGTTCCAGTTTGGCCGTGATTTTGAATTCGAGTTTCCCAATGCGCCGGGACCCAGTGTTTCCTTTACCAACGGCATTAGTTTTGGTCAGCCCAATTTCCTGCCTCGGGCGGCTTTCCCGGATGAAAAGAAATTCCAGTTTGCCGACAACTACTCTTTTGTCCATGGAAACCATTCCTTCAAGGCGGGCATGGACATCGTGCATTACAACGAATTGCTCATCAACCTGTTCAGCGGGGGTGGCGTCTACACCTATGGAAACGCATTTTCATTCAACGGGGGAAGCAGTCAATTGAATGCCCTGGCAGCAGACTGCCCGCCTCAGGCCACCGGTTGTGTACCTCTCGCCTCAGGGGCGACCACTGGAAAGCATTACTCTTCGTTCGTTCAAGCGTTTGACCTGACGGGCCAAGCGGGCCGGTCCAGTTTTGCCACAACCAACTGGAACTTCTATTTCCAGGACAATTGGCGAGTCCGCCCGAGTCTCACGCTGTACCTCGGAATTCGATATGAATTTCAGCATCTGCCCCAGCCAGGAGCCGCCAACCCAGCAGTTCCGCTAACAGGCCAAATCAACCAGGACACGAACAATTGGTCCCCCCGGATTGGCTTCTCTTGGGATGTGTTTGGAAACCACAAGACAGTTCTTCGCGGCGGGTATGGCATCTATTACGGTGTGACCTCAAGCAGCTATGTGTCAAGTTCCATAACCGGAAATGGAATGATTCAGACCAGCCTCTCTTTGAACCCGACCCGGGCGACCGATTTACCGCTCGCTCCCGTTTTCCCGAACATCCTGACGACCGCGGGAGGAGTTCCTGGCGCCATCACGCTCTTTGATCCGAATTTTGTGGAACCTGTGATCCACTCCGCTGATCTGGCTATCGAGCGTGAGTTGGGGAACGGCTTGACGATTTCCGGATCGTACCTGTTCAGTCGCGGGCTCCACCTTTTTGCGACCTCAGACCTTAACCTTCCCCCCCAGACGGGAACCGTAACCTACATTCTTCCCAATGGGACCCCCGCGGGAGCGTTTCCGTTCTATAGTGGGGCACGACCCAATACGGCAGTCGGGGCTGTGATTGCGGCCCAGAGTGTCGCCAATTCGACCTACCACGGATTCGTCTTCTCCTTGAACAAGCGGTTTAGCCATGGGGTCCAGGTCCAATCCAATTTCACACTCTCCAAGGCCATCGACACAGGGCAAACCTCATCAACCTTCATTCCCACGTTTCCCTCGGCCTTCGACCAGAACAATCGGAGTTTGGAGAAGGGCCTTTCGCAATTTGACGCCCGTAAGCGGTGGGTAACGAACTTCCTCTTGTCACCCTCCGTGAGTCGATATACGGACAATGCCTTTGCGCATGCATTGTTCAACGATTGGCAGTTCAGCGGGGTCTTGACTCTTTCAGATGGCAAGGCGTTCACTCCGAATTTCAGTGGCGGAAGCGTCGGCCTGGGTGCGACGAACGGAAGCAACGGAAGCTTCAGGGTGCCCTTTTTGGCGCCTGGATCCTTCACGACGCCGGGTTTCGCTGCGCTGGATATGCGGTTCACTCGTAATTTCAGGGTCGGTGAGAAGGCCCACTTCCAGTTCATTTGGGAAGGGTTCAACCTTTTCAACCGGGTGAACTACACCGGCTTCCTGGGCAACCTGTTTAATGCAAGCACGAAGGTTACAGGGGGCAATGCGGTCGTCACCTTGAGCAACCCCAGTGCCTCGTCTACTTTCCTGGCTCCGACCGCGGACACCAGCTTCTTCAACGGACCGCGTGAATTCCAGCTGGGGTTGAAGTTCATCTGGTAGTAACGAATTCATTCGTTACTACATTTTGGGCAGGAAGGGTAGCAAGTCCCTTCCTGCTTTTTTGTTTCGAGAACGGCATTCCAGGTCTTCTCAAGGGTGGTCCTGCGATCCGGCGAATTTATCCATCGCGGATGACGGTTCAGATTGCATTTTCATCGGGGCCAGCTTAGAATGCGGTTCTACCCTCTGGAATCGCTCACAACAGGTTTCGACATGGCACAGGCATCAATGAACAGAAGCAGTGCCACACTCCTACGAGCCCTGGCTTGCGGGCTGATTTTCCTCCTCACGAATTCTTTTGCCGCCAGTAAAAAGACAAAGCCTGCGACCGACACCCCGGACGCAGTTGGCAAGTTCAAGGTCGCTGTAGACCTGGTGTCGGTCAATGCCGCGGTGACCGACAAGAAAGGAAACCCGGTCACCAGTCTCACTCAGAACGACTTCCAAGTCCTGGAGGAAGGCGTCCCTCAAACGATTACTGTTTTTCGCGTGCAAGCAGCGCCCGGCGCTGTGGTCGCCGGCCCCGCCTCAAGTGAGAGCCCCGCTGCGGCCGATGCCATCAATCTTCTCTCGCGCAAAGTCATCCTCTTCGTGGATGACTATCACTTGAATTTCGAGACCCTGGCCCAGTTGAAAAAAGCGGGCGAGAAGTTCATTGAGAGCGGGCTCACTCCGACGGACCTGGTGGCCCTGATCACCGCCTCCGGCAAGAATTCCACCGAGTTTACCAAGTACCGGGATTACGTGGTGGCCAACCTGAAGAATGTCTCTCCTATTGAGACAATGCATCGTCAAACCTCCGACTGCCCTCCCCTGACGGATTACCAGGTCACGCTGATCAGCGCGCAGGAGGAACATGCGGGCGAAGCTTTTGACGTGGCGGTGAATGACACCATTCATTGTGCCAACCTGGAGGGTCTACCGAATGCCGCCGACATCGCAGCCAATATGGTGAAGGCCGCCGCCCGGTCGAGGAATGCAGAAATCGTCGAGGACTCCCGTCGCACCTTGTACGCCCTTCAGGCGCTGGCGCGACGGCTGCGCGCCATCGAAGGCCCCAAGCTGGTGGTGTTCCTCTCAGGGGGATTACTGACCCGGGAGATTGTCTCGCAACTCCAGGACGTCATCGACGCCGCGATCCGCGCCAATACCATCATCGATTCAATCGATGCCAAGGGTCTGGTGGCAACCCCCCCGGGAGGCGACGCTTCCAGTTCCCTTCCCATTTCCCCCCAAGCCGCTATTATGCGGTCCCGACTGGATTCCGACGAGCGGTACGCCAAGGAGGACGCTCTCAATGCCCTGGCCGCTGACACCGGGGGCACCTTTTTCCACAACAGCAATGATTTGTTGGGGCAAATGAAGGCGGCGATCTCTCGAACCCAGGTGAGTTACCTGTTGGGTTATTACTCCACCAACCCAAAACGTGATGGGACCTTCCGCAAGATCGTGGTCAAAGTGAATCAGCCCGGTGTCACTGTGTCCGCGCGCAAAGGTTACTTTGCCCCCAAGGGAGAAGAAGCCTTTGAGGTGGCCAAGAACGAAGATATCCGGGAGGCGCTGCGGACCGCCGAAGATCTGAAAGAGATCCCGGTGACCGTCGGATTCAACGTCACTCATCCGGATCCCGTTCATACCCTGGTCTCCATCCAAACGCGGATTGACGTCCGAAAGATTCGCTTTCAAAAGCGCGAGAACCGCAACCGCAATATCTTTACGATTGTCACGGTGGTCTATGACTCCAATGACCACTACGTCGAAGGCCGGGAAACGCGGATCGATTTCAACCTCACGGATCCGAGTTACCGGAACGTCATGGAAGAAGGGCTGCTCGCACAGGCGAGTTTTCGATTGGAACCCGGCAGTTACAGACTCAAGACCGTCGTGCGCGAGGCCGGGGAGACAAAGCTGGGTAGCGCCACTAAAACGATTGAGATCATGAACTGAACCCGGTGGGTTGCCAGAATGTTCCGGACGGCTCGCCGACAAAGGGAGAGAAATTCATGAGAATCAAGAATTGGCTCATTTGGTCGGCCCTGTGCCTTTTCGTCATGGGGGGATTCATTGGTGCGGGCGCGGCCCTCAAGGCCTCAGCGCCCCAGGCCCCTTCCCCGCAGACCGCCCCTGCGGCCCCCTCGGCTCCAGCTCCGCAGACAAACAATCAGCCCTCCCTTTCCAATCAGAATGTGATTCGCATTGAAGTTCCCGTCGTTACGGTCGACGTGGTGGTCACCGACAAGAAAGGAAAGCCGGTGAAAGGACTGGCCAAGGGGGATTTCAAGCTCCTCGAAGACGGCGTGGCGCAAAATCTCACCAACTTCGAATATCTCAGTGAAGAGGAACCCACTGGAGAACTGGCTTCCATCACCACGGATCGCCCCCTCGGCGGCGAACGGCAAAACTATATCCTGTTCCTGTTTGACAACACGTCGATGGATCCCAGCAGCCAGGAGCGTTCTCGCCATGCTGCCGCGAAGTTCATCGACGAAAATCTACGCACCGGGGACCTGGTCGCCATTGCCAACTATCGAAATTCCATGCAGATTGTTCAGAATTTCTCCGGCAATAAAACGCGTCTCGCCCGGGCATTGGGCGTCCTCGTGACTGGGGAGTCCATTGATAAAACGGATACCGGCGCCAATGCCCCGTCCAACACGCCCTTTGATCGCGCGCAGCAGAGCCTCCGATCCCTGGGCGCTCAGTTCGACGCGCGCAATCTCATGATTGCGATGCGGGGATTGTTCAATTCAATGCGTCCCATCAAAGGCCGGAAATCCTTGATTGTGTTTTCGGGAGGGATTTCCCTCTCCGCGGACAATCATGTGGACCTGATCGCGGCCATTGATGCTGCCAACAAGGCCAACGTGACGGTGTACACCATCGATGCGAAGGGCTTGAGTGTGGACATGCCCACCCCCAACACCCCGAACCCGCGCCGTATGAGTTCCAATTCCTCAACCTCCACGCCGGCTCTCGGTTCTTTCGTGAATTCCTTCCAGGGATCCCCTCGAGGCGGTGGAGGAGCCCCCGGGGGGGGCAGCGGCCGGCCGGGCGGTGGAGCGCCCGGAGGAGCACCCGGCGGAGGAGCCCCAGGAGGTAATCCGGGCGGCTTTCCAGGCGGCAATCCCGGCGGGTTCCCGGGAAGCAACACGGGCAACCCCAGGGGGAATACCGGCAACTTCCCGGGCAATGACCCCATGGACCCCAATAGCAATAACCCGTTCGGAAATCGAAATCCGCTGGACCGAAGACTCGACCAGATGACTTTGAGCGACCTCAAGGATGTGTTGCTCAGCATGGCCACAGAAACCGGTGGGTTTTACATCCGGAATTCAAACGATTTTAATCGCGGCCTTCAGGAAATCAAATCCGAGATGAGAAACTTCTATTCACTCGGATATGAATCGAATAACCAGGTGCACGACGGGAAATTCCGAGCGATCAAAGTGGAAATGGTGAAGAAGGGCTTCAACATCAAGTACCGAAAAGGTTATTTTGACAAGAAATCCCAGGACGCGCTGGCCGGAACACCGGCAGAAAAGCCTTTGAATAAGGCCATCGAGGAAAGCAGCCCCTTGACCGCCCTTCCGGTGCAACTCGTCTCCGACTACTTCTATGAGGGTCCCAGCCAGGCTCGCGCCCCGGTGAGCGTGCGTCTCCCCATTTCCAAGTTGAGGATGAAAAAAGACAAGGGTCTGCGCAGTGATGCGATCGACATTCTGGGGGTGGCGCTTCGCGAAGACGGGACGAAGGCGGCCCGGTTCAGCGACACCATGAATCTGAGGATGGAGAACGATCAATGGAAGAAACTGCCCGAAAATGCGACCGTCACATTCCCCAATTACTTTCGCCTGCCCCCCGGTAAGTACCGGCTGAAGGTGGCTGTACATGATGAGGGGGACCTGGTGGGCACGGTCGAACAGCCTGTCGAAATCCCGCCTTACGCCGGCGGTCAGTTTACTACGAGCAGCCTCGTCCTAAGCAGCGAGGTCCGGCCGCTTTCCGGGTTGATCAGCAGCCTCGAATCGGAACTGCTCGACGATAAGAACCCCCTCATATCCAATGGAATGAAGGTGTACCAATCCGTCGACAAGAGGTTCTATGCGGGCACGGCGGTGTGCATCTATTTCAGTCTTTACAATCTGACAGTCGATCCGAATCAGAAGAAACCGTCCTTGCTGTTGAGTTATTCGCTGATCTCCAACGACAAGCTGGTCTTTCAGATGCCTCTGTCCAGCATCACTCAGCTTCCCGCCATCGAAAACGGCGTGCTTCCGGTGGGGATGTGGGTACCTCTCAAGGACTTGACTCCCGGGCACTACACCATCCAGGTCATGGTCCGTGACGGGCTGACCAATGTCACGCATTACTTGCGCGACCAATTTGATGTCGAGGCCGCCCAAGAGAGTGTGGCCAAGAAATAGCTGGGGTCCACGTACTGAAGTCGAAACGCCTTCCGCAGAGCGCATGCGGGAGGCGTTTTTTTGTGCCTGAGAGGAACCTGCCTGCTCAGCGTAGGAACGAATTCATTCGTTGCTCAAATTCGTCAATTGCCACCCCCTGAACGTCCCTCAGGAGCTGCGCTCGTAGGAACGAATGAATTCGTTACTACAATTTGAAGTTCATTACTTGCGCGACCAATTGGATGTAGAGGCCGCTCAAGAGAGTGTGGCCAAGAAATAGCTGGGGTCTACGTACTGAAGTCGAAACGCCTTCCGCAGAGCGCATGCGGGAGGCGTTTTTTTTTGCGCCTGAGAGGAACCTGCCTGCTCAGCGTAGGAACGAATTCATTCGTTGCTCCAACTCGTCAATTGCCACCCCCTGAACGTCCCTCAGGAGCTACGCTCGTAGGAACGAATGAATTCGTTACTACAATTTGAGGTTCATTACTTGCGCGACCAATTGGATGTCGAGGCCGCCCAAGAGAGTGTGGCCAAGAAATGGCTGGGGTCCACGTCCTGAAGTTGAAACGCCTTCCGCAGAGCGCATGCGGGAGGCGTTTTTTTGCGCCTGAGAGGAACCTGCCTGCTCAGCGTAGTAACGAATTCATTCGTTGCTCCAACTCGTCAATTGCCCCCCCCTGAACGTCCCTCAGGAGCTACGCTCGTAGGAACGAATGAATTCGTTACTACAATTTGAGGTTTATTACTTGCGCGACCAATTGGATGTAGAGGCCGCTCAAGAGAGTGTGGCCGAGAAATAGCGGGGGTCCACGTACTGAAGTCGAAACGCCTTCCGCAGAGCGCATGCGGGAGGCGTTGTTTTGTGCCTGAGAGGAACCTGCCTGCTCAGCGTAGTAACGAATTCATTCGTTGCTCCAACTCGTCAATTGCCACCCCCTGAACGTCCCTCAGGTGCTACGCTCGTAGGAACGAATGAATTCGTTACTACAATTTGAGGTTTATTCCTTTTCCGGGCGCTCTTTCATCTGCTCCGACAGGGCGTCGAGCCGCCGCGCCAACTCTCGAACGCTTTTCTGAAGCTCCGGCAATTTTGCGAAAACGGCGGTCGCCTTGAGCCATTGATAATTCTCTATGGCAGGAGACCCTGAAATCACCTGCCCGGCGGGCACATCGCGCGGAATCCCGGACTGGGCCGTGACCACGACGCCATCCCCGATGGTGAGGTGTCCCGCCACGCCCACTTGACCTGTTAACACAACGTCCTTCCCCACCACGGTGCTGCCCGCCAATCCCACCTGCGCGCAAAGCAGCGAATTCTCCCCCACCGTGGAGGCATGTCCCACCTGCACCAGGTTGTCGATCTTTGCGCCTTTCTTGACCCGGGTCTCTCCGATCGTTCCGCGATCAATCGTCGAATTGGCGCCGATTTCGACATCATCTTCAAGGATTACAATTCCCGACTGCACCATCTTGTAATAGCTTCCATCCGATTGCTTGGCAAACCCGAAGCCGTCCCCTCCCACGACGACACCATTCTGAAGGATGACGTTGTTCCCCAGAAGACAGTATTCGCGGACCACCACATTCGCATGCGCGAAGAAATGATCGCCAATCCGCACTCCTCGGTAAATCGTAGCCGGCCCCACCAGGACGGCATCATTGCCGATCACTACATCTTCGTGTATCACCACATAGGGACCCACATGGGCGCGTGCTCCGATGCGGGACGTCGGGTCGATGCAGGCGGTGGTGTGAATGCCCGGGGAGTATTGCGGAGGGGAGTAGAATAACTCGATAGCTTTGGCGAAGGTCAGATAGGGATTTTCGCAGCGCAACGTTGCCTGGGGCAAAGGGGCGAAATCCTCCGAGACAATGAGGGCGGAGGCGCGGGTGGTTTTTGCGGCCGCCACGTACTTGGGATTCGAAATGAAGGTCAAATCTCCTTCGCCGGCGGTTTCAATCCCAAGCACCCGGCGAATTTCGATGCCGCTGTCCCCCTCCAGGCGGCAGTTCAACCGTTTTGCAATCTCTCCAAGGCGCATTCATCCGTCTCCATGGATAACAACGAGGTGAACTCCAGCGTAAATTCGCAGGTGGGTCCGATTGCCAGTTAACTTCGGCGTATGCTAGTATACGCGGGTTTTTCATGCCGAACAATTCTCCAATGCACGAGCCGCCATCCCAGACCCAGCAGAACAAGCTGCATATCCTGAAGCACGCCGGAATCATTACTTCGATCACCCTGGTGAGCCGTATCCTGGGTTACGTCCGCGATCAGAGGATCACGTTTCTCCTGGGGACCCTTCCTGCAAGTGATGCTTATACGGTCGCTTATCGTATTCCCAACCTCCTTCGCCGCCTGGTCGCCGAGGGGGCCATGACCGCCTCGTTCATTCCCGTGTTTACTCACCTGCTCAAAGAGGAAGGCCGGGAAAAGGTCTGGGAATTTGCCAACAAGTTCTTTTGGACCATGGCGTTCGTGTTGACGGGTCTGGCCGTGGTCGGGGTCATTTTTTCACCATTTTTCATCGATCTCGTGGCTTCAGGGTTCAGGCATAAGCCCAGTTATGACCTGACCGTTTATCTCAATCGCATCATCTTTCCCTATGTGTTCTTCATCGGACTGGCGGCGCTGGCCTCCGCCATCCTGAACTCGTTCCATAGCTTTGCCGTTCCTGCCGCGACTCCCATTGCCCTGAATATCTCCATCATCACCCTTTCATTCTTTGCCTTTCGATTTCAGGAACCTGCGGTGTCGCTTGCCATAGGGGTCGTTCTGGGGGGGCTGCTGCAACTGCTCATCCAGATACCGCAACTGCGGAAGCACGGGATGACGTTCCATTTTGGAGTGTCGCTGACCCATCCCTCCATTCGGAAGGTAGCCCGGCTGATGTTTCCGGTGTTCTTTGGAGTCGGGGTGGCGCAGTT
Organism: Terriglobia bacterium; assembly: GCA_020073085.1. NCBI lineage: Bacteria > Pseudomonadati > Acidobacteriota > Terriglobia > Terriglobia bacterium. The sequence continues at coordinate 53,651 of JAIQFV010000023.1, forward strand.
GGGACTCATCATTGATACGCAGTTTGCTTCGTACCTCTTTGCCGGCGCTCAGGCTTCGCTGTATGTAGCGGACCGCGTGATGGAACTGATTCTAGGCGGGTATGCCATTTCCGTGGCGACGGTCATTCTGCCCATGCTCTCTCAACAAGCGGCGGAAAATCAGATTGCCGACATGCGGAAGACACTCGCCTTCTCCCTGCGCATTGTCTCTTTCATTGCCATTCCCTCGACGGTGGGATTGAATTCAATGCGCAATCGACGATGATCACGGCGCCCCCCCTGATGTTTTTTGCCTTTGGCCTCTGCGCATTCGCTTTGATCAAAGTCGTCGTCCCTGCCTTCTACTCCCTGCACGACACCAAGACCCCAGTTAAGATTGCCGCCACCGCCTTGAGTTTCAATCTCATTTCAAACTTTCTAGTCAGCCGCCCTGAACACGTGGAAGGGTCTTTGAGGCATGTTTTCGGTTTCTTTGCGGGAATTGCCAATACCTTCCATATCCCCTCGCTTCAGAACGGCGGTCTGGCCCTCTCTACCTCGCTCGCTGCTTACATCAATCTTTCCATCCTCGTTTATGTTTTCCAAAAGAACCACGGACGCTTTGTGACCCGCGAGGTCTTGATCTCAGTCTTCAAGGCCGCCCTCTCCTCGCTGGCCATGGGGCTGGTCTGCTGGTATGTCATTCGGATTCCGGGCTGGTACACCGGCCAGCACTTTGCCAAGCAGGTCGTGGCGTTCACCATCACCCTGGGCCTCGGGACCGCGGCCTACTTTGGTCTGGCCATGATCATGCGTTGTCCTGAACTCGAAGAAGTCTGGGGTATCGCAACGCGACGCAAGGTCAAAGAATAAGAACCATCTTTGCAACGGGCAGAAGAATGCAGCGTCGTCTGCCTTTTCGCGGTGGACTCCATGGGCGCACCCCGCAAAGAGATCTCTTCCTGCAACGCTGATCCCCCCTCCTGAATTTTTTCTTTTCCGTTTTCAGTTCATTCGTTCTACTCTTCTCTCATGCAGCGGCACATTGATGCCTATCTCAACTATATTCGCGTTGAAAAGGGCCTGGCGAGTAACACCCTGGAGGCATACGGGCGAGATCTTGCCCTTTGGAAAAGATTTTTTGCGGACCGGAAGGAGAATCCGTCCCTGGAGTCGGTATCTCGCAAGGAGGTGGTGGAGTTTCTCCAGTGGCTTTACCAGCGGGGGTTGAATAGCCGGTCTGTCGCACGCGCGCTGACTGCACTTCGAAACTTCTTCAAGTTCTTGGAACTGGATGGAATTGTACAGAGCAACCCCACCGCTCAGGTGGAATCGCCGAAACTCTGGAAGAAACTGCCCAAATACCTCTCCATCGCCGAAGTCGAACAGCTTTTGAATGCTCCTGACCTGGAAACACCTATCGGATTGCGCGACAAGGCGATGCTTGAGCTTCTCTATGCGACGGGTTTGCGGGTCACCGAGCTGGTCAGCTTGAAGTTTACCAATCTCCATCTGGACCCGGGCTACGTCCAGTGCCTTGGAAAAGGAGATAAAGAACGGATTGTCCCCCTGGGCAAGTCGGCGGCTGCATGTATCGAACGATACATTGCCAAGGCACGCGAGGAACTCCTGAAGCCGCGCCGGTGCGACTTCCTGTTCGTCACCCATCGCGGTGACCGCATGACCCGGCAGTCCTTCTGGATCATCATTTCCAACTATGGGCGCAAAGCCGGATTGAAGACTAAGCTGACCCCACACCTGCTGCGCCATTCCTTCGCCACCCATCTGCTGGAGCGAGGTGCCGACCTGCGCTCAGTCCAGACCATGCTGGGCCACGCCGATATATCCACGACCCAGATCTACACTCATGTGATCAACACCCGCTTGAGAGAGATCTATCAGAAGCATCATCCAAGGGCGTGAGGGGCGGAGGTAGGTGGTAGGTAATAGGTGGTAGGTGATAGGAGAGCGAAGGCGGAAGTTAGAGGTCAGAAGTCGGATCGAACCGCAGGGGCGGACAGCGGTGCGCCCACGCCCATACTTGGGGAAATAATTACTAGCTCTTTAACAGAATTCGTGCGGAGTGGCGCAATAAAGAGTTCACCATTAGGAGGCCAGGAATACAGGAGAATAAAAACCTTCAATCCGAACTAAATTTGATGTTCCTGCTGGGGAGGACTTCCCATCGACTCCCTAGTGTCGTGTTTCTTGGCCTCCTAATGAAATCTGTCATTGGTCCCGGCTTGTTCGGGTAAGGTTTCAGGACAATAGCAATTGCAGAAAGCTGGTCCCCCGGGAAAGAGTAAAATCGAAGTTCTCGGCCACGGTCTGGCCCAGGTCGGAGAGCGAGGAGCGGGTCCCCAGATTGAGATTCCCCCGGGACGTCTTCGAATAGGCGAGCAGCGGAACATATTCACGGGTGTGGTCGGTGGTCTTCATATAGGTCGGATCACAGCCATGGTCGGCGGTAATCATCAACAGATCATCGGACCGCATCACCTCCAGCAATAGCCCTAACTGCCGGTCAAACTCTTCCAGCGCATTGGCATAGCCGGCGACGTCGCGGCGGTGGCCGAACAGCATGTCGAAATCCACAAGGTTGGTAAAGATCATGTCGACCGTCATTGACCGGGTGGCTTCGATCGTGCGTTCCATCCCCTCCGCATTGTTTTTCATTTTGACGTGTTCGGAGATCCCGCGTCCGCTATAAATGTCGAAGATCTTCCCCACGGCATAAACCGTTCGTCCCTTTTCAGCCATCAAATCCAGCAGCATCGGCCTGGGCGGATCGATCGCATAATCATGCCGCCGCTCGGTGCGGGTGAAACTACCCGGCTTTCCGATAAACGGCCGGGCGATGACGCGCGCGACGCGATCCTTTCCAACGAGCAGTTTCCGGGCGATCTCGCACATGTGGTAAAGCTCCGCGACCGGGATGATCTCTTCGTGGGTCGCAATCTGAAAGACGCTGTCTCCCGATGTGTACACAATCGGAGACCCGGTACGCAGATGCTCTTCGCCGAGATCCTTGATGATTTCAGTGCCGGAGGCAGGGATATTCCCAAGGGTTTTTCGTCCAATGGCCTTTTCGAAAGCCTCAATGAGGTAGGGTGGAAACCCGTGCGGATAGGTCGGGAATGCAACCTCGGTCAAAATGCCGGCCATTTCCCAGTGCCCGGCGGTCGTATCCTTCCCTTTCGAAGCAAGGGCCATCTTCCCATAAGCGCCAATGGGAGGGCCATTCGGGGAGACATTCGGCAGGGGGCGGATGGCGCCCAGCCCCAATCGACCCAGATTCGGCAACGTCAGCGGGCGGGATTGACAAACGTGGCCGAGCGTATCGGTCCCGGCATCCCCCCAGTCGGCAGCATCCGGCATAGCGCCGATGCCGACACTGTCGAGCACGATGGTGAGAATTCGTTTGAAGGGTGACATGCCGGATGAATGGTCCCTGTGTTGAGTCTTCCCGATGCCCTTCCCGGGGCGACCGGATTCGTCCTAATTGGTTGCTTTCAAGCTGGCCAAAATCTTAGCACGGAACTCCCGGGCCTTCTGGAAAATCTGGTCTTCACTCAGTGTGAGAACGCGCCGGTGCCGCATGACAATCCGCCCGTCAATGATCGAGGTATCCACATCGCAAGCCTTGATGGAATACGCGAGTCCCGCGTAAAAGTCGTACAGCGGAACAGCATTGGCGCGGTTCAGGTCGATGACAATCACATCGGCCTTCTTTCCAGCTTCGAGCGATCCGATCTCCTTCTCCATGTTTAAGACTCGAGCCCCGCCGAGGGTGGCCATCTCGACCGACTGACGCGCCGGAAGCGCCTTCGGATCCATCAGGGAGATTTTCTGCAGCTTGGAGGCAAGGTCGATCTCTTCGAACAGGTTGAAATCATTGTTGCTCCCCGCCGGTCCGTCGGTCCCCAGACCCACATCCAGTCCCGCCTGAATCATCTTCATGACCGGCGCCACACCGCTGGCCAGCATCATATTGCTGGACGGGTTATGGGCGCATCCGACCTTGAACGCTTTCAAGGTCGCGATATCCTGATCGTCCACCCACACGCAATGGGCGGCCACGACGGAATCCTCCAGGAATCCGATGTTCTTGAGATGCTGGACCGGGCTGGCATGGTACCGCGCCTTGATGTCCTCGTCCTCGGTCTTGGTCTCGGCGACGTGGATCAAGATCGGGGCATGATACTGGTCCGCCAATTCCTTCGCGGCCATGAGATGCGCCGGTGACACCGTAAAGGGCGCGTGAGGAGCCACGGCGGGGGTGATCAGAGAATCCTTCTGGTATTGTTTCAAGAACTGGGCCGTGTAGCTGACCATGGCATCGAAGCTCTTATTGTCGGGAGCCGGGAAATCGAGCCAGGTCTCCCCGAGCACGGCCCGAAGCCCCGCCTGCTTGGTCGCCCGCGCCACCTGATCCTCAAAATAGTACATATCGGCGAACGTGGTGACGCCCGACTGGATCATCTCCATGTCCCCCAGCAGCGAACCCCAATAGACGAACTCCGGGGTCACGTTCTTCGCTTCTGCCGGGAAGATGAATTTCTCCAGCCACTCTTTCAGTGGCAGATCGTCGGCGATGCCCCGTAACAAAGACATCGGCACGTGTGTGTGGGTATTGATCAGGCCGGGCATCACTAACTGGCCCGAAGCCTGGATTGTACGGAGTGAGCGGTATTCTTTTTCCAGCTGCGACCGTGGCCCGACCGCAACGATCCGGTCCTTTGCGATCGCCACGTATCCGTCCTCGACAATCTCCCGGGACGCGTTCATAGTCAGGACCGTCCCGCCGGAAATTACGAGGTCGACCGTTTTCTGACCCAAAAGTGTCGAAGACAGCACCAGCAGGATGACGAGAAACCATAACAATCGTGGGGCCCGCATAATCATAACTTGGCCTGCTATTTCTTTTTCTTCAGAAAACTTTGATCGAAGGGTCGCGGGAACAATTTCGACATTCGGAATTGTTCGGTCTTCCCCTCCAGGTTGGAAAGGACTACGGGGATATCGCCGCAAAATTCCCAGATGATCTGGCGACACGCCCCGCAAGGCGGGGTCAAATGCTTCGTCGCGGTGACAACCGCGATTTGCTGGAATCGATCGGCTCCCTCTGAGACGGCCTTGAAGATGGCCACGCGTTCGGCACAAATCGTCAGCCCGTAAGTCGCATTTTCAACGTTGCAGCCGGTAAAAACGCGCCCGTCCCCGGCCACAAGCGCCGCCCCCACCTTGAATCGGGAAAAGGGGGCATGCGCCCGCTCCCGCGCCTTCCGGGCTATTTCGACGAGTTGCTTAACGGGAATTGGTTTTCTCATTGGTGGTGTGAATCCAGCTCGTGCAGGCGAGGGATAATCGCTCGCAGCAATCGAATGAAATCGCCCTTGACCCGCTCGCCTGTGAGCATCACTTCCTCATGATTGACCTTTTGCTTGCTCACGCCTGCCGCCATGTTCGTGATGCAGGAGATTCCGAGACACTTTACCCCCATGTGATTGGCCACAATCACTTCCGGGACAGTGGACATTCCCACCGCGTCGGCGCCTAAGGCCCGGAGCATCCGGATCTCCGCCGGAGTTTCATAACTCGGTCCAGTGAGGCCTGCGTAAATCCCTCGGTGGACCGACAAGGTGAGCTTGCGTGCCGCGGCCGAGGCCACTTTCCGCATCTCCCGGTCATATGCGTCCGACATGTCAAAGAACCGCAAACCAAACCGGTCTTCGTTGGGACCCATCAATGGGTTCGTGGACTGCAGGTTGAGGTGATCTTCGATGATCATCAGACGTCCGGGCCTGAACCTCTTGCTGATCCCCCCGGCGGCATTGGTGAGAATCAGGCGCTTGACCCCCATTCGGGCCAGCACCTTTGTGGGAAAGGTGACTTCCTGCATCGAATAACCTTCGTAGAAGTGGACCCTTCCCTGCATAACCGCAATGGGTATCTTTCCAATTTCCCCCAGGACCAGGTTGCCGGAGTGACCCTGCACGGTCGATCTCGGAAAGTGCGGAATCTCCTGGTAAGGAACCACCTGGCGGTTCGCGACCTGATCCGCAAAGGCCCCCAGCCCTGACCCTAGCACGACGGCAATCCTGGGCTGCAACTCGGACCGGTGCCGCAAAAACTCAACGGCGGTCTGCACCTTGTCAAATTCGCTCATTAGGACGTACTCATCCTTTCAATAATTCTACAGGAGAATCCCGGCGATGGAGGCTGTCAAGAAATTAGCCAGCGTCCCGGCGAGCACCGCCTTCAGTCCAAGACGCGCCAGGTCATGCCGGCGGCTGGGGGCCAGGGCCCCGATGCCGCCGATCTGAATTCCAATCGACGAAAAGTTGGCAAATCCGCACAGGGCAAAGGTCGCGATGGTGAACGAGCGCGGGTCGAGAACGGCCCGTTGGGCGCCCAAACCGCTGTAGGCAATGAATTCATTCAACACGAGTCGGGTCCCCAACAGATTTCCTACATTCACGCAATCCTTCCACGGAATCCCCAACGCCCAGGCCACCGGGGCAAACACTGCACCGAAGATTCTCTCCATGCTCAGCGGGTGACCGCGAAACGGAACCAATCCCAGCAGGCCATTCATAAGGTAGATGAGGGCGATGAACGAAATCAACATGGCGGCCACGTTAAGGGCCAGGCTGAGCCCCTCACCGGTGCCGCGCGAAGCGGCATCCAGGATGTTCACGTCCGTCCTCTCCACTTCCAGTTTTACCTTTCCCGCGGTCTTGGGCTCCCCGGTTTCCGGAACGAGCATCTTGGCCATCATGATGGTCCCCGGGGCTGTCATGATGACCGCCGTCAACAGGTTTTCGGCGCGGGCCCCGAAAGCGATGTAGGCCGCCATGATCCCGCCTGAAATATGGGCCATGCCCGAGGTCATAACACACATCAATTCGGACTCCGTCATATCATTCAGATATGGCCGGATCGTCAGGGGCGCTTCGGTCTGTCCCATGAAGATCGAGGCGGCCACATTCAAGGATTCCGCGCCGCTGGCGCCCATCAACCACGTCATGACCTTGGCAAAAATGCGGACGATGACCTGCATGACGCCCAGGTAATAGAGGATGGCAAACAGGGCCGCGATGAAGATGATGGTGGGCAGGACCTGGAGCGCAAAAATACTCACAAAATTCAGGGCCGGGTCGCCTTCCTGGAGGGGATGGCCCACGACGGCCTCGATGAAATGGATCATCGCGGCCCGGGAGCCGAGGGGTCCAAAAACAAAATTCGACCCAAATTGCGAATACGAGAGCAGCTTATTGATGGCGTCGCCGAGCCTCTTGAATAAATAAACACCGGGGGTCCATTTAAGAACGATTAAAGCGAAGGTGATCTGCAGACCAAGCCCCCACCCCACCGTCTTCCAGCGGATGGCCTTGCGATTGGTCGAGAGCAGGTAAACCAGCAGGGGGATCGTCACCAATCCCACGAGCCCAGTGAAATGATGCATCGAGGCGCCTCCGAAATTTTATTCCAGGACTTCGTAAATGAGAGGTGGAGCTTTGTCGGCAGTGGGAGAGATCAAGTAGGCCGAGTTGAGCAGTTCGAGGGCCGCCGCCAATCGAGACTCATCATTGTAGAGAACGGTGCAGAGGGGATCCCCCGCCTTCACCGGATCTCCGACTTTCTTATGAAGCTCAAAACCGACGGCATGGTCGATCTTGGAGTCCAGGCGCTCCCGTCCCGCCCCCAGCAGCATCGCCGCGATGCCCATTCTCTCGGCGTGGATTCCCTCGACGTACCCGGAAGAAATGGAAGAGAATCGGAATCGTTTCTGGGCTGTGGGAAGCAAGCTGTAATCGTCCACGACGCGCGGGTTGCCCCCCTGAAGTTGAATGATCTTCCGGAAGGTCTCCAGCCCCGCCCCGCTTTTCAGCAGGGACAAGATTTTCTGCCGGGAGTCGTCCAGGGTCCGCGCCGGCTCCCCCAGCATGAGCATATGGGCCGCGAGTTCCACCGACAGGAAGGTCAGGTCTTCCGGCCCCTTGCCCTTCAGGGTTTCCACCGCCTCGATGATTTCGAGTGAATTCCCGACTTTATTCCCAAGGGGTTGATTCATGTCGGTAATGAGGGCCACCACCCGCTTTCCCATCCCTTTTCCGATCTCGATCATCGTTTGGGCCAGCCGCCGGGAGTCCTCCAGCGTCTTCATGAAGGCCCCCACCCCGGTCTTGACATCGAGCACCAGGCCGTCAATTCCCTCCGCCAGCTTTTTGCTCATGATGGAGGCGGAGATCAGGGGATAGCTTTCCACGGTTGAGGTCACATCCCGGAGGGCGTACAACTTCTTGTCCGCGGGAGCGATATCTTTCGTTTGCCCGATCAAACCGCAACGGACCTCCTTCAGCATCGATTTGAACTGGGAGAGCGACAGGTTGACGTTGAATCCCGGAATTGACTCCAGCTTATCGAGAGTCCCCCCGGTGTGCCCCAATCCCCGGCCCGAGATCATGGGCACATACACTCCCCCCGCGGCCGCCAGGGCGGCCAGAATAAAGGACGTCTTATCGCCCACCCCCCCGGTGGAATGTTTATCCACTTTCGGGCCCGGCAGATCGGACAAATCCATGGTGGCGCCGGACTGGATCATGGCGTGAGTCAGGGCGACGGTTTCCTCCACGTTGCAGCCGTTGAGGAACATCGCCATCAACAGGGCGGACGCCTGATAATCAGGGATGATTTCCTTCGTGTAGTTGGAGACAAAAAATGAGATTTCGCTTTCGGAGAGGATCTCGTGGTCACGCTTTTTTCGGATTATATCGACAGCTCGCATGGGGCAGGCGGAAGTCCCGTTCAATTCATCCGTAAAGAGCGCTCAGACTATTCGAACTGATACCCAATGTCAAGCGCTTCTCGACATCTTCCCCGCAATCCCCGGGGCCGGCGAAGCCGATCGACCCCGCTGTTTCAACCCCCCGCTCCGGCCCGTTTCCGGCGGCCTTTCCCCCCTCGGCCTTTCCCCCGCGGCCCTCACCGAGCCGGGGCTCCGGGGTTCGCCGCAACGCCGCCTTGAAATTTTCTCTTGACGCCCGCGGCCCGTTTGTATAATTATGCGTCTATGACAATAAATATGCACGACCGCGGCGGCCCGCGATGACCAAACAGCTACGGCACGAAGCCATCCTCCGGCTGGTGCGGTTGAAGCCGATCCCCAACCAGCAGGTGCTGCAACAGGAGTTGCGGAAGGTCGGGCTGGAGGCCACCCAGGCCACGCTCTCACGGGATCTCTCCGAGCTGGGGCTGGTAAAGACCGTGGAGGGCTACAAGCTGCTCGCCCAGGTGGCGGAGCTGCCGCATGCTTCGAACAGCGAGCTGCGCCGGATGTTGCGGGAGTTCATGCGCGAGGCCACGGCGGCCAACAACCTCCTCGTGGTCAAGACGCCCACCGGCAGCGCCAATGCCCTCGGCATCGCCCTGGATAATGCCGCGCTTTCGGAGATTGTCGGAACCGTCGCGGGCGACGACACCATTCTCGTCGTCACGCGGTCGGCAGCCACCGCACGGAGCCTTCGCAAGAAATTCTTTCATCTGGTGTCTTCGAATTGAAATCGCACCCGAACCAGAAAACGCAGGGCATTCATGCCTCGGTGATCGGCGCCACAGGCTACTCCGGAATGGAACTGGCCCGCCTCTTGACCCGGCACCCGCACGTTCGCCGCCTGAGCCTTTTTTCGTCCCCTGTGGCCCATTCCGCCGGCGGACCCCATGGAACGAAAGGGTCTCACTCCACTTCTCACGACCCGGAGTTTCTCGTTCGAAAGGACACCCGGCTCCAGGTCCGGCCATTTGATGAAGCGGAGTTGGTGGAGTCAAATCCCGACTTGGTTTTCTTCGCGACGCCGAATGAGATTTCGCACGAACTGATCCCCCGCTACATGGCTCAGCCCTTCCGGATGATTGATTTGAGCGGGAGTTTTCGTCTGCACGATGCCTCCCTCTATCCGCGATGGTACGGGTTCACTCATGTGGCGCCGGACATGCTTTCCCGGTTTGTCTATGGCCTCGCGGAGGACAATGCGGCGGCCATCGCCAGGGCCCAATGGGTGGCCAATCCGGGATGCTACGCCACCTCCGTCCTTTTGCCGTTGCTGCCGTTGATGAAAGACGGATGGATTGACTGGAGTTCCCCGGTCATTTGTGACTCCAAATCGGGGGTCAGCGGCGCCGGGAAACAGCCCACCCACAACACCCATTTCTGTGAAGTCTCCGACTCCTTCCGGGCTTATTCCGTGTTCACCCATCGCCATCTCCCCGAGATCGAACAACACCTCGGTTTGAATGCCGGTGACAAGCTCATTTTTACGCCGCACCTCCTGCCCATCAACCGGGGGATCCTTTCGACGTTGTATTTCAAAACACGGACCCTCCGGACGGAGGAAGAGCTGAGAACGCACCTCGTCAAGGGGTACGAAAAGGCCCCCTTTGTCCGCGTTTTCCCGGCCGGCGAATTGCCTCAAGTCAAGTGGGTGACGCATACGAACTATTGCGACATCGGAGTCCGGGCGGAGGAGAACTCCACCTGGGTCGTCATGGTCTCCTGCCTCGACAACCTGGTGAAAGGAGCAGCGGGCCAAGCCGTTCAAAACATGAACCTGATGTTCAACTACGCGGAACAGTCCGGCTTGGAATAGACCATGGCGACTCGAATCCTCGTGAAGATCGGCGGAAGCTTGTTGAATACAGAGTCGCACCAAAAGGTCATTGCCCGACAGATTGCGGAACTCATTCAAGAAGACACCCAGGTCATTGTCGTGCATGGGGGTGGAAAGCACCTGACTTCCCTGTTGAACCGGCTCGATATCCCTTCCCATTTTCACGAGGGGCTGCGCCTCACAAGCGCGGAAGCCCTGGAAGCTGCCCTGATGGTGCTGGCGGGCCTGGTGAATAAAAGACTCGTGGCCGCCTTTGTCTCGGTCGGCAGCCGGGCGGTCGGCGTATGTGGTGGCGACGGGGGCGCGATCAGTGCCGAAAAATTTCGGCACACCGCAGTGGACTATGGCTTCGTCGGGAGCGTCTCAAAGATCCGTCCCGATCTGATAGAACTGCTGCTTCGAAATGATTTTCTGCCGGTCATCGCTTGCATCGCCCTCGGGGCCGACCATCATTATTACAACGTGAACGCGGATCAGATGGCCGCGGCCTGCGCCGTCGCCTTGCAGGCCGACCAGCTGGTGTTCCTGACCGACGTCGACGGCGTCCTGAATGAACATAAGGCCGTTATCCCCAGCATCAGCCCGCGGAAGATCAACCGCCTGATGGCCCGAAAGATCGTTTCCGGAGGCATGTTGCCCAAGCTGAAGGCATGCCTTACGGCACTGGAGGGCGGGGTGAGCGGCATCAACATTCTAAATGGTTCCGAAGAGGGTTGCCTGATCCGTCTGATCGCCCACGGCGAGCCCCTCGGAACAGTGATTCGAACGGAGGCCTAAGCCTTGAACACTGCCAGTTCTGCTGTAATCCCACTCGACCAACAGTACGTATTCCCCACTTATGACCGGGCGCCGGTGGTCTTCGTCCGTGGAGAAGGGGCCGAGTTGTTTGATGAAAAAGGGACACGGTATCTGGATTGTCTGAGTGGAATTGCGGTCAACGCGCTGGGTTACAATCACCCCCGCCTTGTTGCCACGCTCGCCGACCAGGCTGCAAAAATCCTTCATGTCTGCAACCTCTTTCATAACGAGTACCAGGCGCCGCTGGCCCGGAAGCTTTGCTCCATTTCGGGCCTCCAGTCCGCGTTCTTCTGCAACAGCGGGACCGAGGCGATCGAAGCGGCCATCAAGGTGGCGAGGAACCATGCGTTTCGTGCCTCCGGGGGATCCAGCCACCAGAAATGTGAGATCGTCGCTTTAGAAGATTCCTTCCATGGGCGCACGCTCGGCGCCCTGTCGCTCACCGGGCAGAAGAAATACCGCGAGCCCTTTGAGCCTCTCATCCCGGGCATCCGGTTCGTCCCGGCAAATGAAACGGCGGCATTGCATGCAGCCGTGAACGAGAAGACCTGCGCCCTCATCATGGAGCCCATCCAGGGCGAGGGAGGCATTCGGGTTCTCTCCCGGGAATTCCTCAGCGCCGCGCGCGCCTTGTGCGACCGTCATGGGGCCCTGTTGATTTTCGATGAAGTTCAATGCGGTCTGGGAAGGACCGGATTTTACCTCTCTTATCAAGGAAAAGGCGTGCAGCCGGACCTGGTGACCCTCGCGAAGCCGCTCGGACTCGGGATCCCCATGGGAGCACTCCTGGGGACCACAGCGACGCGGGACGATCTGACGGCCGGGACCCACGGATCAACCTTTGGCGGGGGTCCGCTGGCCTGCCGGATGAGTCTCGAGTTTTTCCGGATCATGGAGGAGGAGGGGCTGCTGGAGCGAATCCGCACGCTCGGAATCCATTTCGCCGAGGGGTTAAACCAACTGAAGAGAAAATTCTCGTTCGTGAAAGAGGTCCGGGGCGAGGGATTAATCTTGGGTATGGAATTGGACTTCCCGGGAAGGGATCTCGTTCGCACGTTGCTCCAGCGCGGCTATGTCATCAACTGCGCTCACGAAAGGGTCTTGCGTTTTCTACCGCCCTACATCATTACCGAAGCCCAACTGGATCGCCTGGTAAAGGCACTGGACGGGGCTTTCGCGGCGCTTTGATTCACACCGGGCGATGATCGAGGATCACCCGACGAATAAGGATTTGTTTTTTGCAGCTCATCAGGTCAGAAAGGCCAAATCGATGCCAAGAACAGCAAAAAAGGTAGTGCTCGCCTATTCCGGCGGGCTTGACACTTCCATCATTATCCCCTGGCTGAAAGAAAACTATGGTTGCGAGATCATCGCCATGGCAGCCGACGTGGGCCAGGTAGAAGAACTGGATGGCGTGCAGGAAAAGGCGCTCTCGACGGGTGCCTCGAAGGTCTACATTGAAGACCTTCGGGAAGAGTTTGTGAGGGAGTATATCTGGCCCACCCTGCGTGCCGGCGCCGTCTACGAATCCAAGTACCTGCTGGGGACCTCCTTTGCCCGGCCGGTTATTGCCAAACGCCAGGTGGAAATTGCCCTGATCGAAGGGGCCGACGCCGTGGCCCATGGGTGCACGGGCAAAGGCAATGACCAGGTGCGCTTCGAACTCACCTACAAAGCCCTCGCCCCGCAGCTCAAGGTGATCGCCCCATGGCGCGAATGGTCGATCCAATCGAGAGAGGATGCGATCGATTATGCGGAAGCGCGGAAGATTCCGATCACAGTCTCGAAGGAGAAGATTTACAGCCGTGACCGAAATCTTTGGCACGTGTCCCATGAGGGAGGACGCCTTGAGAGCCTGAAAAACGACCCGGAAGACTCCATGTGGATGATTACGTTGTCCCCGCAAGAGGCCCCCGACCGGCCGGCACGGGTGACCATGGGGTTCGAGCGCGGGACCCCCGTGAGCGTCAATGGCGATCGGTTGGGTCCCGTCGCGCTGCTGGAGACCCTCAATGCCATCGGCGGGGAGAACGCCGTCGGCCGCATTGATCTGGTCGAGAACCGCCTGGTGGGAATCAAGTCCCGGGGCTGCTACGAGACGCCCGGCGGGACCCTCTTGCACTGCGCCCACCACGAGCTCGAGTCTCTGTGTCTTGACCGCGAGTCTCTACACCTTAAGGAGCAACTGGCGATTCGGTATGCGGAACTGGTTTACTACGGCCAGTGGTTTACTCCTTTGAGGGAAGCCCTGGATGGGTTTGTGAATGAAACCCAGAGGACGGTGACCGGCGAGGTGACCCTCGAACTTTTCAAGGGGAATGTCAGGGTGATCCGACGCTCGTCTCCTAATTCGCTCTATCGGGAAGACCTTTCTTCTTTCACGATGGGCGACGCCTACAATCAGAAAGACGCCGAGGGCTTCATCAACTGCATGGGCCTTCCAATCAAAGTGAAAGCGATGCTGGATGGAAAATCGGAAGCAGTCAAAACGACCAATTAGGCGTGGGGTCTCGCTGTCGAGGGCCTTGTGGGGAGGCCGTTTCCGGGAGTCGGCCGCGCCGGAGTTTTCCCGGCTGAACAACTCGTTTCCCTTCGACCACCGGCTGCTCCCTTTTGACATCGAGGGAAGCGTCGCCTATTCGAAAGCACTTCAACGGGCCGGCGTCCTCAAAACGACGGAGGCCGTGGCGATTCGCAGGGCCCTTCGGTCGCTCGCGAGGAATTGCTCCATCCATCCCCGGCTGGTCCACAATGCGCTCGCGCATTACGAGGATGTGCATTCCTTCGTCGAAGCCAAGTTGATCGAGCGGGTCGGAAAGATCGGGAAGAAAATTCATACAGGACGAAGTCGAAATGATCAGGTGGCCTTGGACCTTCGCCTGTACTTGCGACACCATTGCGGGCAACTGCGCCGTCAGCTCGTCCTCTTGATGAAAACCCTGACCGCCAATGCTCAAAGAGATTTGACGACGGTTCTGCCGGGTTACACTCACCTGCAACGAGGCCAGCCCGTGCTGTTGGCGCATTACTGGATGGCTTATTTCGAAATGTTTTCGCGCGACTGGGAGCGGATGACGTCGACCCTGGGGCATATCGATGTGATGCCGCTCGGCTCCGGCGCGCTGGCCGGAAGCGGTTTTCCAATCGATCGACGGCTCCTGGCGAGGGAGTTGGGTTTTGAGTCGATTTCCAGGAACAGCCTCGATGCCGTCAGCGACCGGGATTTTGCAGTGGAATTCCTTTGTAGCGGCTCCCTCTTGATGACGCATCTGAGCCGGCTCGCCGAGGACTTGATCTTATACTCCACGGCGGAATTCGATTTTGTCGAGCTGAGCGATGCCGTCACGACCGGCAGTAGCCTGATGCCACAGAAGAAGAATCCGGACGCCCTGGAGCTGATCCGGGGGAAAACCGGCCGCGTCTTTGGAAACTTGCTGCAGCTGCTCGTCACCCTGAAGGCATTGCCCCTTGCTTACAACAAAGATCTTCAAGAAGACAAGGAGTGTATCTTCGACACTGTGGATACCCTCGATGTGGCGCTGGAGGCGATCCCCGTGGTCCTCCGGACGCTCAAGGTCAAAACAGAGAGAATGAAGCAGGCTGCAGAATCGGGATACCTGAATGCCACGGAGTGTGCGGACTATCTGGTCCGGAAGGGCCTCCCGTTCCGTGCCGCTCACGAAGCGGTTGGAAAGGTCGTTCTCCACGCGCTTGAACGCGGGCTTTCCCTGGAACGATTGAGCCTGCGGGAATTCAAGTCCTTCTCACCGCTGTATGGTCCCGACCTCTTTGACGCTATTAACTTGAAACATTGTATCGAGAGCAAATCTTTGGAGGGAGGTACGGCAACCATCCATGTCAAGAGAGCCATTAAGAATGCACAACGACGCATCGCCCAGATTCAGTAGCCAGAAACCACCCCAGGCGTTACCCGAATTCGCAATCCGCGGCGCCCGGCTGTCGGATGCGGCAGCCATACAATCGATCATCGAAACCTATGCCCGTCAGCGGCTGATGCTCCCGCGTTCCCTGATGCAGATCTACGAAAACGTGCGCGACTACTGGGTGGCGGTGGACGATGGAAGCGTCGTGGGGGTGGGAGCCCTGCATTGTTTCTGGGAGGACCTCGTGGAGCTGCGGGCGCTTGCGGTGGCCCCTGTGTACAAAGACCTGGGTCTCGGTCGCCATATTGTCCTTCACCTGATCGCCGAGGCCCGGACAATGGGGGCCTCCACAGTCTTCGCATTCACCTACATTCCCCAGTTCTTCTCGAAGTTCGGGTTTGAACAAGTGCCGCATCACAGCCTTCCGCTGAAGGTCTGGAAGGACTGTATCAATTGCTCCTTCTTCAACAACTGCAACGAGATCGCAATGATCAAGAGGCTCTGAGGGCTGGCGTGGTTCCGTCCAAGGTCCATCGGCGGGTTTTGTCCATTCCTCTCGTTTTCTCTTTACAAATACAAATTCCTCGCCATAATTCATTCTCTCGTGCCAGTATGAAAGCAATCATTTCCCAATTTGTGTTAACCGGGTTGTTCCTGGCGTTTTTGTTGTGCCCCACCAGCTCCTCCGCGCAATGGCGGTCTTTGGGACCATTCGGGGGGGATGTGCGGTCGCTCGCGCAGGATCCCATCCAGCCCCAACGCCTCTACCTCGGCACGGCAGACAGTCAGATTTACGTCTCAACAGATGATGGGGACCGCTGGGAGCGGTTGGCGGCGGTGGCACCACGGTCGGATTTCATTGTGGATCACATTGTGATCGATCCCGCCCACCCCAGTCGAATCTTTGCCGGGGTCTGGTCAGTGACCGATAATGACCAAGGCGGGATATTCGTCAGCCTCGACTCCGGACTCTCCTGGAAAGAATTACCGGGCATGAGAGGGCAATCCGTGCGCGCGCTGGCGATGGCCCCCTCCAACCCTGAAATCCTCGTTGCCGGCACTCTCGAGGGGGTATTTGAAACCGCCGATGCCGGGCAGTCCTGGAAACAGATCTCTCCTCCCCACCACGGGGAGATCCGGAATGTCGAATCTATTGCCGTCGATCCCCGAAACCCGGAGATCATCTATGCCGGGACCTGGCACCTGCCTTGGAAAACAACGGACGGTGGAAAGAGCTGGATCCAAATCCATCGCGGGATGGTCGAGGATTCTGATGTCTTCGCCATCTTCATTCATCCGACGCTGCCGGACAGCGTTCTACTCAGCGCCTGCAGTGGAATTTACGAGACCTCCAACGGAGGCAATCTGTGGTCAAAGTTCAAGGGGATCCCTTCATCCAGCCGCCGCACTCGTTCCATCGTGGCGGATCCCGGCGATCCCAGAGTCATTTATGCCGGTACGACCGAGGGTTTGTGGAAGACCGTCGATGGGGGCGCCGCATGGAATCGGATGACCTCCCCGTTGCTGACTGTGAATTCAATTGTCATCGATTCCCGGGATCACTCCCGAATCCTCCTGGGTACTGATGACTCAGGCGTTTTGATGAGCAGCAACGGGGGACGGGGGTTCACGCCTCTGAACGAAGGCTTTACCAGCCGCGCTGTCTCCACCGTGCTTTTCGACCGTCGCACGGCGGGAAGTTTTTACGTCGCGGTTCTCTATGACTCCGAAAAGGGCGGCGTCTTCCGGACCGAAAATGGAGGAATCACATGGAGGCAACTGATCGATGGCTTGACTTCCACCGATGTGCATACCCTTTTCCAATCGCCCACTGATTATTCGCTTTGGGCCGGAACTTCGGATGGGGCGTTTGTCTTGAGCGCTTCGACGGGCCGATGGCGACGGGCAGATTTAAATGTCGGACTTCCGGCCGCTTCTTCGACCCCGGTCCGGCCAGGTTCCGGGGCCGCGAGAGGGTTGGGCGGCGTGATGGGGTTCTCGGGAGACCCGCGGTCTGGCCACTTTTTTTATGCCGCCGCGCGGCGAGGGCTCTTTGTCTCTCGCGATTCGGGCGCAAGCTGGAGGCGGCTCACGCCTCCTTCGGGAAACAGCGTTGGAACAGCCGTTCTTGCTTCAACGGACGGGCGGATTGTTTACGCCACATCCGCCGGTCTGTTCTTCTCGAGGGATCGGGGGGGGCATTGGAATGCGATCCCTTTGGAAGACGGACCGGGAATCGTCCATTCCATTGTGGCTTTCCCGGATAATGAAGAGGTTCTCTTAATGGCAACAGGGCGGGGTGTCTACCGGTCCACCGATGGGGGCGCCACCTGGACCCGCTCGGGGATAGGCCTTCCGCGCTCCGAAATTGCGGATATTCGCTTCGACACCCAACACGGGATCGAAGTGTATGTGACGGAATCTCACGTGGGATCGATCTATCATTCCCCCGATCGGGGGGAGACTTGGGAATGGATCAAGCCCTTCCCGGACACAGGACTGAAGTGCCGGTCGATTCTCCCGGATCCTTTCGATCCATCGCATGTTTACGCATTGTTCTTCCGCGAAGGGTTGTATTCATTGGATGTTGGGACTTTTTCAAAACTGAAAAACGCGCCGCCGGACGGCCGCTCCCGAAGCCCGCTGAACATTAATGACCAAGCCAAGTGAACATTGGACGGAAATCCAGGGTGGAGTGACGACACCGCTGAAGTATCAGGCGGCTGCCATCTCTGCCGGAATTAAGCCTGGCTCGACGAAGAAGGATTTGGCCATCCTGTTCAGTGAATCGGCTTCCTTGTCGGCCGCCCTCTTCACGCAGAACCGTGTTGCGGCAGCGCCGGTGCTGGTTTCCCGCAGGCTCCTGGCAGAAGCGCGCGGCAGTGTGCGTGCCCTCATTGTGAATTCCGGGAATGCCAATGCCTGCACGGGAAGGCGTGGAATTCGTGACGCCGAGAGCATGGCCAGGCTGACGGCGGATGCCTTGAAAATCCCCGCCGGGTCTGCCCTGGTGGCGTCGACGGGGGTGATCGGGGTGACGCTCCCCATGGACCGAATCATGCGAGGTATCCCGGCCGTTCTCGAGAAGCTCTCGAACCAGGGAGGATCTGATTTCTCCGAGGCCATTCTGACCACCGATACCCGGAAGAAAAGCTGCGTGGTGCAGTCCTCGATCGGGGGCCGAATGGTCACCATTGCGGGCGTTGCAAAAGGGTCCGGGATGATTCAGCCCCGGCTGGCGACGATGTTGGCTTTTGCTACTACGGATGCAAACCTGTCGCTTCCGCTCTTGAAGAAAGCGTTGCACCATGCCGCGAAGGTATCATTCAACCGGGTCACCGTTGACGGCGATACTTCAACCAACGATTCCCTCTTTCTACTGGCAAACGGGGCGAGCGGGGCTCGCGCCATTGCGAAGGAAGACAGATGGTTTGACCATTTCCAGCAGGGGCTCACCCAGGTGTGCACCTCGCTTGCCCGGCAAATTGCACAGGATGGCGAGGGAGCGAAAAAATTCATTGAAGTCAACGTCCGGGAGGGCCGGACGGCCAAGGAGTGTGAGCAGGTCGCCCGGGCCATTGCCAATTCACCCCTTGTCAAGACAGCGATCGCCGGGGCCGATGCCAACTGGGGACGGATTATTTGCGCCGCGGGGTACTCCGGAGTTCCTTTCGATCCGGAGCGCTTGAACATCGCCCTGAATGGCCTCCAGGTCTGCCGTCACGGCCAGCCCATGGGCTTCGACGAGAGGCGGGCCAAGGAGTTGCTCCAGGAACCGGAGGTCCAGATTGATGTTTCGCTGGGCCGCGGGCGCCAGGCGGCTACAGTTTGGACTTGCGATTTGACCGAGGACTACATCAAAATAAACGCCTTGTATCGAACCTGATCAATCTTGGCCTGCGCTGCACACCTGCGGTGATGGGCGATTTTTCTGATTCATCTAAATCATGAGGGTGGCCATGATAGAAAGCGAAGTGTCCGTATCATGCCGAAATCAAAAATACTGAACTCGAAAAAGCTCTTCACAGGGCAATCCATCGAGCTGGTCCAGGATTATGTCGTGGAACCCAGCGGCCGCTCGACCACGCGGGAGGTGGTTCGCCATCCCCCGGCCGTGGTAGTCCTTCCCATGATTAACAAGAGCGAAATCGTGCTGATCCGCCAGTACCGTTACGCGGTGGACGATTTCCTCTGGGAACTGCCCGCGGGGAGCGTTGAGAATGGCGAGTCGATTCTCCAGGCCGGAGGCCGTGAGTTGGAAGAGGAAACCGGTTATCATGCGGGGACCGTGTCGGAACTGGCCAAGTTTTACTCCGCCCCCGGATTTACCGATGAACAAATGCATTTGATCCTGGCATCCCAACTGACCAAGACGGAGGCGCATCCCGACAGCGACGAGAGCATCGAGTGTCATGCCATCTCGCGGGAAAAGGTATTTGCCATGTTGTTCGGCGGCGACATTATTGATGCCAAGACGATTGCCGGACTCCTGCTGGCAAAATCCAAGTTGAATCTATGAGCAGCAAAGCCGGTCGCCGGCGTCCGAATTCCTCCCGGGGGACGAGGAAGCCGACCAGGACATCAGGGACTCGTTCGGGGATTAAGGAGGCCCGGCCCGCCCAACCTTCCTATAGCGATGAGGGAGTGGATCTGACGTTGATTCGATGGATGCCTTCCCTCACTCCGGCGGAGCGCTTGGAGGTCCTGCAGCAGAATGTGCAATCTCTTCTGAGGCTGCGTGACAACAAACCGAAGGCCGTGATCGCCATCCTGCAACAAACCTTGAAGGAAAAATCCTCGGCATAAGGGTAGTGATTGGAGCGAGGGATCCGTCTGGGCTTCAAGAGCCTTTCAACCGCTAAGAGAATCACCTCATCGACCGGTTTTCCACGCGACTGTACATATCTGCCGTGAGGACCGGGTTTTGACAAGGGCGTAAGGTTCAGGCTATAATCGCCAGTTTATGAGGGTGGCCGGGCGGGATACCATGAGGCCGCCACTTTAATTGCGGAGCGGGTAGAGCCTTCGGATGGAGTCGAACAGCAACCTTATAGTTCGGGGCGCACGCGTCAACAATCTCAAGAATATTTCCTTTGAGCTGCCGTTCAACCGCCTCACGGTTGTGACCGGGGTAAGCGGTTCAGGAAAATCGTCGCTGGCGTTCGACCTGCTTTATGCCGAGGGCCAGCGACGATACATTGAGTCCCTCTCAGCCTACGCCAGACAGTTTCTGGAACGCATCGAGAAGCCCGATGTGGACAGCATTGACGGCATCATGCCGGCAATCGCCATCCGCCAAAAGACGTCCTCCCGAAATCCACGGTCTACCGTCGCCACAACCACCGAGGTTTATGATTTTCTCCGGTTGCTGTTCGCCCGCATCGGCGAGACCTACTGTCACCGCTGTGGGGAACAGATTCAGAAGGACTCTCCGGAACAGATTGCCGAAAGGATTCTCAAGCTTCCCGAAGGCACAAGGTTCTACGTCTTGTTCCCGGTGAGCGCCGCGGCGACAACGGCCCCGCCCTCCGACCCCAAAGCGGTCCGGGTGAGAAAACCAAAGTCCGGGCCCGTCGCACCCTCCCCGGCCGCCAAGGAAATCCTGGGCGGGATTCGCAAGGGAGGCTTTGGTCGACTGGTTCAAGGCGGGCGGGTCTTCGAATTCTCCACGCCCGAGTCCCTCATCGACTTGAATTTGAACGCCCCTGTTTATGTGCTGGTCGACCGCCTCTCAGTGAACCCGGACGTGCGTCAGCGTCTCATCGATTCTCTGGAGACTTGTTTCAAAGAGGGGAAGGGGCAGGCCATCATCCAGGTGTTGGATGATCGGGGGAGCAATTCAATTTCTCCTCCTGAATTATCTCCAGAAGTTTCCGCCGGAACCTCTGAGGCCGGGAAGGAAGAATCCCTTCTTTTCTTCAGCGACCAATTTGAATGCAAGCGATGCAGAATTCCCTATCCTCAACCGGAACCTCAACTTTTCTCTTTTAATAATCCTTACGGCGCCTGCCCGCGGTGTCAAGGGTTTGGAAACACCATTGATTTTGACCTCGATTTGGTGATCCCGGACAAGAACAAGTCCCTCGAAGACGGGGCCATTGAGCCGTGGACAAAGCTCCAATATCGACACCCGTTGGTGGAATTGAGAAAACTGGCCCGCGAAGAGTCTATTCCCCTCAACATTCCCTACTCACAACTTTCCGAGGGCCACAAGAAAATCATCCTGGAAGGAAAGGGACGGTTTCCCGGCCTGAAAGGCTTCTTTCAATATCTCGAAAGGAAAAAATACAAACTTCACGTACGGGTGTTCCTGAGCCGGTATCGGGGATACTCCCTCTGTCCGGACTGTCAGGGGACCCGTCTCCGTGTCGAGGCGCGGGACGTTAAGGTCGGAGGCAAGGCGGTTACGGAAATCAATGCGATGACGATCGCAGAGGCCCACGCCTTCTTTGAACGGCTTTCCCTCACCCCGAGCCAGGAGGCGATTGCGAGCAAGCTTCTTGAAGAGATCCGGCTGCGACTCAAGTTTCTTTATGAGGTGGGACTCCATTACATTTCACTGGACCGGCTGGCTTCCACCCTCTCCGGAGGCGAATCACAGCGCATTCAACTCGCCTCGTCGCTGGGCTCTTCCCTTGTGGGAACCTTGTATATCCTCGATGAACCGTCCATCGGCCTTCACCCCCGCGATTCGCAGAAGCTCATCGGACTCTTGAAGAATTTGCGCGAGATGGGAAACACGGTCGTGGTGGTCGAGCATGATGCCGAAATGATGAAGGCCGCGGATTACATCCTTGATCTCGGTCCCGGCGCGGGAGAAATGGGGGGGACGGTGGTTTTCTCGGGCCCCTTTGATCGGCTCACCCAGGACAGCCATTCGCTGACCGGTCGCTATCTCAGCGGGGACCTGCGAATCAACGTCCCCCGCCAGCGAGCCCGACAGACCGGAAAATACCTGAAGGTCTTTGGGGCTCAAATACATAATCTAAAAAACATCGACCTTTCGATCCCCCTCGGTTTGATGGTCACCATAACGGGAGTGTCCGGGTCCGGCAAATCCACCCTGGTCCACAATGTCATTTATGACGCCTACCGCGAACACCGGGGCGAAAAGGTGGGTCATCGGGCTTACTCCCGAATCGAGGGATGGCAGCATATTAAAGAGGTCATCCTGGTCGACCAATCCCCGATCGGCCGCAGCCCGCGTTCGAATCCCGTCACTTACATCAAGGCATTCGACGCCATCCGCGACGTTTTTGCATCCACCCCCGAGGCCCAAAAGCACGGGATGCACGCTGGACATTTCTCCTTCAACATCCCCGGGGGACGCTGCGTAACGTGCGAGGGCGATGGCCGAGTCACCGTGGAGATGCAGTTCCTTGCGGACGTGGAGTTGATTTGCGAAGATTGCAAGGGTTGTCGTTTCAAACCATCAGTGCTGGAGGTCAGGTACAGGGGAAAAAATATCCACGACGTCCTCCAGATGACCGTCCGGGAGGCATTGTCTTTCTTCTCGAACTTTCCCAAAATCGTCAAGAAGCTCAAGGTCCTCGATGAAGTGGGCCTGGGCTACATTCGCCTGGGGCAATCGGCAACGACCCTCTCCGGAGGAGAGGCCCAACGCGTGAAACTGGCCACGCACCTCGCCCAGGCAACCAGCGACTCAGTGTTGTACATTTTTGATGAACCAACCACCGGCCTTCACTTTGACGACATCAATAAGCTTCTTCACGCCTTTCACAAGCTCATTGAAGCGAAGGCGTCTCTCCTGATCATTGAACACAATCTGGACGTGATTAAGTCTTCAGACTGGGTAATCGACCTGGGACCTGAGGGAGGGGATGCGGGAGGCCAAGTGGTGGCTTACGGAACACCCGAACAGGTGGCAAGGATTGATAAGTCGTATACCGGGAAATATTTGAAGGGAGTCCTCTCAAACAACGGAAACCATGATAACGGAGGTGGAATCAGGACCTTGATCTCCAAAAAATGAACCCTCAAAAGACCCTTCGGGAACGCCTCCCCAGCACCCCCACCTCATGATCAAAACCCAGCCTGTCCGCTGGTCCGCAGTGGATTCATTACATTAACTTCTTTGTTTCATCTGTTGATTTTGTGGATTTCATCATGTCCTTGAATCCCAGGACCTTCGCCACGGCCCCTTCATCCTCGGCTTCTTTCTTCATCCCTTTCTTCATGTAAAGCATGGAAAGACTCGAGTGGGCGAGGATGTCATCGGGATCGATGGCGATAAGCTGCTTGGCCGCCTCAATGCCTTGGTCCAGTTCGTTAATGGCGTTATAGGCATTAATCAAGGCATGCCACACGTCGGTGTAGCGGGGGTCCATCTCAAGGGACTGCCTATAGCAGGCGATGGCTTCGGCAAAATTATCTTCCAGGGCGAACATTACTCCCTTTTCGTACAAGTCCTCTTTGGATTCCATTCCTTCACCCTCTTTTTTGGCGGGATTTTTACTTTGCGAAGGACGAGTTATACCATACCCGGGATGGAAGGGCAAAAAGCGGGCGTCCCGTCACATCCCACATCCCTATTCCGACTTTACCTTTTTCGCTTGAGCTGTGGACGGTGGAGAAATATCCGAATTGTTAGGCCCGAAGACATCAGAATGTAGCCCGGGCGGCGCGGCCTGCGTCAAGAAAGCAGATTGGAGGGGATAGAGGAGGCCCGATGAATCGGAAGTATGGATCCCGATAACTCTCCGACATCCGTCTGGATGGAATCAGAATGGATCCTCGGCCCAGGCGAAGGAGGCCAGGCGCCAGGTTGAATTCTGCCTCACAAAGACCCACGTGCCTCGTCCTTTGTACCCGTGGATGTTCTTATCGGCGTAAGCATTGGACGTTTTCTTGTAACTGGCCTGGGCCACAATCGCATTGGGAGAAGGAGCGAGCTGGAGGTTTTCAAATGCCAGGCTGACGGCCTGTCCCTCCCGGAAGTACTGATGATAGTAAAGCCGGGCGCGAGCCAGGTCCATCGATTCGCCGGTGTTGCCATTGACCTCGGTATAATCGGAAAGACACTCATTCAGGAGCTGGTCGGCATCATGATTCTGATAAGCGGCCTTCTCCCTGTCCAACAGCTCCTGCAGGGCGGCGTTCAAATCCTCCGTCTTTGCAACGGGGCTCTGGGTGGCGCTTCTTGCCCCGCGCCATTCATCGAATTTCTGGCCCGCGAGATAGCCGCCAATGGCGCCAACCAAAAGAATGCCCAGTAAATACATCGTTCCTTTCACCGAATCACTCTCCCTCTGATGGGTTAGATATGGATGCCCAATCGGTAAGCAAAATAAACCAGGACCTCCCGCAGGGAGTGCCAAAACCGGGCGACGGGCGAGTTCTCAATGGGGCTGCCCGGCGCGGGAGAAGGATACACGAGGATCCCTTCATGCGCAAAAATCGCCTTGCTGCGGAAAAGGTGAAATCCGTCGCTGACCACAATGCACGAACGGACCCCCTCGTGCTGCAACCGCTCTTTCACGGAACGAACGCTTTGTAAAGTGGTTTCCCCGTTCGGATCGACCTCAATCGAGGCTGCGGGCACACCGCGTTTCACCAGATACTCCCGGGCAGCTCCCGCCTCCGTAAATTTCTTATCAAGACCGTACCCGCCGGTCGTAATGATTCGCGGGGCCAGCTTCCTATTGAACAGGTCGACCGAGTGATCCAACCGCGCCTTCAGGACCGGAGAGGGACGTCCATTGTATTGGGCCGCGCCGAGGACGACAATGCAATCGGATAACTGCGCCTCATCCCGGCTCGCCTGGCGCCGAATCGCGGAATAAATCGACACCCCATAGGCCACGGTCACGATCGCGAGCAATCCCAGCAAAACCCGCACCACCAGACGTTTTGATTGCCCTGTCATGGTTAACAAGCTATAGCCACTTCTTCAACTTGCTCTTGCCGATGACGCCTTCGCGGATGATCTTGATGGAAGGCCCAGTCAAATCCACAACCGTTGAGGGCTTATCGGCAAGGACCGTACCCCCATCGATCAGCATGTCCACGCGACCGCCAATCTGTCCGAGGACCTGGCTGGCGGTGGTACATGAAGGGAGCGTCGAAAGGTTGGCGCTCGTGGCCGTTAAGGGAACCCCCGCGGAGTGGATTAGCGCCCGGGCCAACTTGGAATTGGGCATCCGCAAGCCGATATTTCCAGTCCCCCCAGTCACTTTGAGAGGAAGGCGGTGCGAGGCGCGCATGACGATCGTCAGGGGGCCCGGCCAAAACTCCCGGGCGAGCTCATCAAACGAGTCGGGAAGCTCAGCCGTCAACATGGTGGTTTGTTCCACATCGTCAATGAGCAACAACAAGGGCTTTGAGCGCGGGCGTCCTTTGATCTGATAGACCCGCTCCACCGCGGCCAGATTGAAAGGATCGGCCCCGAGCCCGTAAAAGGTGTCGGTCGGAAAGGCAACCA
Source organism: Terriglobia bacterium (assembly GCA_020073085.1). Lineage (NCBI taxonomy): Bacteria > Pseudomonadati > Acidobacteriota > Terriglobia > Terriglobia bacterium. The sequence continues at coordinate 79,423 of JAIQFV010000023.1, forward strand.
CCAGACCCGCCCGGATCGCTATGCCTGCGGGGGTCAACTCCGATTCCTTGAATTTCTTTTGATCCACACTGATGATTTCAGTATCGATGTGCATGACGGGGAGCGGCCTCAGGTCTTGAATACGAAGGACAGAGCAGGCACCTGCAAATCATCAAAGCGGTCGCATTATCGCATACTTGAAGGGAATTTTGAACGCCCCATCCGATGCGACTTCCCATTGCTTTTTTCAGCCCCAGACTTTATCATTACCCCGCGATTCAACCTAATCGGCGAAATCTGAATCTAATGTTCTGAGTTCCGATAGGTCATGGAACCGCACACCCCACTCGGCAGGAGCAGATGACTTCAAATAAATTGCGTTTTTGGGTCTACTTAGCCCTCCTTTTATCCTCCTTTGCAGGCTCCACAGTTCTTTTATTCGGTCAGCTGAACCCGCTCGCGCTTCCCCAGGCCAAACTGACCGCTGCGATCTCCGCTTCGGATACCACCCTGAGCGTGGACAACGCGATTGGGTTCCCGTCCTCGGGAGAGGTGGCCATCGGCACGGAGGTGCTGGCGTACAGTTCATTGACGACGACCTCGTTCGTCATCTCCGCACGGGCCCAGGCTTCAACCACCGCGGCCGCTCATGACGTGGGTTCAGCGGTCACTTTTTTCCCGGTCCACGCAGGAATGCTGACCTCGTCGATTGATGCCGCAGCCACAACGTTGAACCTCAATTCCACCACTACCTTTCCGGGGGGGAGCGGTTCGATGCTCATCGATCAGGAAATTCTGACCTACGGGGGTGGAACCGCGAACACGCTCACGAACCTGGTCCGCGCCCAGCAGGGAACCACAGCTGCCGCTCACAACGCAGGTGCATTGATCATCGGCCGGGCCGCGCCGGCCCCGATCCAGACCCTGATCATCCCCCGATTGATCTCCGCGACAGACAGCTTTTCAGGGATCGCATTGGCCAATCTGTCGGATGGGCCTGCGAACATCATCCTCAACCCGATCAATTCGGATGGGACCCCTTTGACCTTCATCGACTCCACGGGCACGGTGGTTTCGGCTTCCAATTCCTTTACGCTAGGGGCCCACAAGCAGTTTGTGGGGGGTATTGCCGACATGTTCCCGAACCTCGGGAGCGCCACCGATTTCTACGTTCAAATGACCTCGGGCAATGTCAACGCACTGGGGGTCGTAGACGTGGGGAATGTGGATCCGGCCTTTGGTCTGAATCGACTCGAGCTGGCTCCCATCTCGGTGACTTCTTCAACCGACGTCATTCTTCCGATCGCGCTCCAGAATTCGCAGCAATTCTCGAGTGGTGTGGCATTGGAATTGGGGATCGTGACCTCTTCCATTCCGTTCGACATCACAGCGGATTTTGTTGACGCCAATGGAAATGTCGTCCAATCGACCACCCTGACGTCCCTGGGGGCCAATCAGCGGTTAATCAAAAGCCTCACCGATCTTTTCTCAAATCTGACTGACCAGACGATCGAGTCGGGATACATTCACTTGTCCTCGTTGTCTGCCTTCAACGCTTATGAGATGGTTTTTGTGGGACGAGAGAATGCCTACTTCGACGCCGTGGTGCGTTCGGACGCCGCCCCGGCCCTGAATATTCCTTTTGCCATCTCGGTGGGTCCGTACGAAACCCGCCTGGTGATCACGGATGGAACCGCCGCGGTATCGGGGCAGGTCCCTGTCGGCGTCGTCAATGTGAAAGTCACCGCCTTCAACTCCGATGGAAGCCTCTTCACCGGTAGTGGGGTGACTAACCCTGCGCTGGTCTCCTTTCCGGTCTCCGGACAATCTTCCCAGTTCATCAGCACCCTCTTTGGCCTGGGTCCTGCCCAGGTATTCTCGGGTTATCTCAAGGTAGAGCTTGCGCCCGGCTCTTCATCACCCGGAATTTTGGCCTCCGCGCTTATCCTTCATACGGAACGGAACCAATTGACGGCTGTCCCGGGACAATTCGTGCCGATGCAGAAGTTTGTTTTGACGCCGGCTTTGTTCGATCTTCAAATCACCACTGCCCTGTCGCTGGTGAATCCCAATGACTCACCCACGACGGCACAGCTCCAAATCATCCGTGCGGATGGCAGTCAGCAGGAATCTCAGACGGTCACGATCCCGGCCGCGGGACAATCCATTGTCGTGCTCTCTTCGCTCTTCCCGGATATCAGCGTGGCATCTGATGGATATATTCAGATCACCAGCCCACTCTCCCTCTTCGGCATGCTTGTTTTTGATAACGGGACCTTTCTCGCCTCGGGCTACCCGCTTCGGAGGCCGGATGAATTTGTCGTGTTCCCCAATCCGATGGGCCTGGCTACACCCCTTGACGCCACGGTTCCTCCCGAGGCTTCGTCGTTTGCCCTGACAGTCCAAATTCCCAATCCGGCGCCGACCGGCGGGGTGTCGGTCAGCGTGACGCCTCGAAACGCGAATATTGCGACGTTGTCCAGCAATACCATTGCCATTCCTGAGGGCCAGACCAGCGGGACGGTTACGGTAAGCGCACGCCTTAGCGGCGCGACCGTCATCGACGTCAAGGCCCCCGGATTCTTTACCGACGCCGTCGTTGTAAATGTGCAGAACACTACAGATTTTACCTTGTCACGAAACTTGACGATATCTCCTATCAACGTGACGGTCCCCAGCGGGGGGACGCTTCAATTCGCCCTGTCCTTTGATACAACCAATAATCCTCCCGTTTTATGGAACGTCAGCGGGGTCTTGAATGGGCAGAACGCTGTGGGGACGATTACCCAGAGCGGTTTTTACACAGCCCCCTTGCTGCTGCCGACCGACCAACCGATTCGGGTCGGTATCAGCGCCACAAACGCCAATACAACGTTTTTTGCCGCCTCCACTACCGTAACCATTCTTCCGCCGCCTCAATGAGGGGTGCGCAGGCCGGCATGAGTTCTGATTTCGCGGAATAATCCAACTCCTTTCATTATCCCGGTTTATCCACAGGGGAGATCCTTTACGCACGCGGTGTGGTGACCTTATGCGAATTCTCTCTGCGGCGGAGATGCGGGAAGTCGATGAACTGACCAGCGAGCGTCATGGCATTCCCAGCTTGACCCTGATGGAGAATGCCGGATCCGGGATCGCGGCGCATTGCGCCTCGCGCGTAAATTCCCTTGGCTCGACACAGATCCTCATCGTTTGTGGAAAAGGCAACAACGGCGGCGACGGCCTGGTGGCGGCCCGGTATCTCATCCAACGCGGCCTGTCCATCCATGTTGTGCTGCTCGCCTCCTACGAGCAGGTGAAAGGCGATGCCCGGGCAAACCTGGATGCGCTCATTCAGACCGGCCTCCGGCCACACTCCATCATGAAGATTGAGGACTGGGTCGAATACGCCTCTTCGATGCCCGCCCTCGATCTGGTCGTGGACGCCATTCTCGGCACCGGGCTCACCCATCCGGTGGAGGGATTCCTGTCACAAGTGATTGAGGACATCAACCGGCGTTTTTCCCCCGAAACGGTTCTTGCGGTCGACCTTCCTTCCGGACTGGTCGCCGATTCCCACGAAGTGGTGGGCCCCGCCATCCGTGCCCATACCACATTGACCATGACGGCTCCCAAGGTCTGCCTCGCCTTCCCTCCCGCGGCCGAGTTGGCGGGAGAGGTCCAAGTGATTCCGATTGGGAGCCCTGACTCATTAGTCGACGAGAGAGCGAAACAAAACCTTTACTGGTTGAAGGAATCTGATTGCCGGTTTGTTGTCGCCCCCCGTCCGGTGGGCTCCAACAAGGGCGCTTACGGCCACGCCCTGATCATTGCGGGCTCTGTGGGAAAAACCGGCGCCGCCGCCCTGGCGGGCCGTTCGGCCCTGCGGGCGGGAGCAGGACTGGTCACCGTGGCGACTGCGGCCAGCGCCCAGCCCCTGGTGGCTCAGTCCATGCCGGAGTTGATGACTATTCCGCTGGCCGAAACACCGGTCGGCAGCGTCGATCTCGCCTGTTTTGACTATGGAGTCCTCGACAACGCGCTGTCCGGAAAGACGGTTCTGGCCATCGGCCCGGGAATGTCGATGTTTCCGGATACCCAGGAATTCATTCGACGCGTGGTGACCCGATACCGGCTTCCCATGATCCTTGATGCGGACGCGGTCAATGCCTTTGTGGATCATACTTCGGACCTGGATGGGAAAGGCCGAACCCTCATCCTGACTCCGCACCCGGGGGAATTCGCGCGCTTGATCCGGACCACTCCGCAAGTCGTTCAGGCCGATCGTAGAGACTTTGCGCGCGAGTTCGCCACGCGACACCAGGTGATCCTGGTGCTGAAGGGGTTCCGCACGGTCGTCGCCACACCGGAGGGCGACATCCTTGTGTCTCCGGCGGGAAATCCGGGAATGGCCAAGGGGGGCTCGGGCGATGCGCTGACCGGAATCATGGCCGGCCTGTTGTCGCAATTCTCAAAGGCGCCCCCTGCCCGGGTCGCGTCCGCCGCTGTGTTTCTTCATGGCCGGGCGGGCGATTATGCGAGAGATCGTTGGGGAGAGACGGCCATGCTGGCAGGCGATCTGATTGATTCTCTGCCGGAGGTTTTGCGGGACCTCGCTCGTTCAACCACACCCCTGTCTGACCGCACCACCCTGTGATATGATTTTCACGATGCCTCGACGAATGGAGCCGACCACCCAGGAAATCTCAACGCACGCTTCCGAGGAGACTTATCAATTTGGCTTCAATCTGGGGCGGTCTCTTTCAACCCCCCGGAATGTCCTCCTGTTTGGCGAGCTCGGCGTCGGAAAGACGGTTCTGGCAAAGGGATTGGTGTGTGGGCTGGGCATCGAGGACCCGAACGATGTGGTGAGCCCTTCCTTCACCCTGATCCAGGAGTATCATATCAACGCCAGGATCATCCATCACGTGGACTTGTACCGGGTCGATGACCCCCGGGAGATTGAGGGGCTCGGGCTCGAGGAGTTGCTCCTCGATGACTCCGCGTATGTTATCGTGGAGTGGGCAGACAAACTGCCGCTCTCAAATATTCCGGGCACCATTCACATTCACATGCGAGATTTGGGCGATGACGACCGCGCCATCCAGGTGGAATACCGATGAAACTCAATATGGAAATCGTGTCTCTGGAAAACGACCACCGACGTATGGTCGAATTCGAACCCAAGCTGCTCATCTGTGCTGAATTCTCCGGCTGGAAGCAGGTCCTGGGCGGGGATCAGAAGGCATCGCTCGAAAAGACGGAGGGGGGCCTTCTGGAAAGAACTCCGCACTTTTTCCCGGTTTCCCCCTACCTGCTGACCAATGACGACAGGATCGTTGTCCAGGGCAAGCATACGTCCGGCGAAGTGGAATACGTCGCGCTCAAATTTGAAGACGAGGTCTATCTCTCGGTCGGAAGCGATCACTGCGACCGCCAGACCGAGACCTTTTCGCTGGGGAAATCCAAGCAACTCTGCCCGAAAGTCATGGCGCGACAGATGATCCTTCACCGGGAAATACGCCCCTACCGGGATGAACTGAAGCTGAGTTCCTTCGTGGCTTCCTATGACCGCAAGGTGCCTTACCAGTCGGCTTTCGTCGCCGACTTGATGCGGCTGGGATCGCTCATCCGCAGTTGCCCGCTGAATATCGACCTGAATGGGGCAGTCATGTTCTCGGGCACCGTCCCCACCATTGCCGATATGCCGGCCTACGCCTCGCATTTTTACTTTCAACTTGAGCTGGCGAGATTCAAACTTTCGATTGCCCACGACTACGCTATTGAAGTGTTGCCCGAGGCGGTGTAACCGGTGTGGGCGATATTTTCTCAGGTCCGTTTCATGTTCCAATTCATCATTTTCAACGGTCAATCAAAACGCCGTCCCATTTCCGCGGGACGACGACCGTCGTCGGGTCACGAATTTTCCATCCACAGGGATCCACACCACAGGGTTTTCCTCTCCTGCCTGATGTTTGCCTGCATGATTATTCCTGCCGGTCTTCCGGGCCAATCCGCCCCGCCACGATTGCGCAAGCCGGGCACCCCCGCGGCCAAGGAACCCGCGCAGCCCACGCCCTCGCGTTTGATCGGGAACTACAAATCACGCGAGGACCACGGCCCCTATTCAAAGGTCATCTACCGCAATGACCTTGTCTTGATCGTCAAGGAGCACCATGCCACACCGTTGGCTTCCCTGACTCTGCTCTTGAAGATTCCAGGTCTTGCGCCGACTGCCGAAAACGAATTATTGCTGAGAGTCGCAGCGCTGACCCTTCTCCCCTCGAATGAACCCCTCGAAACGAACGGCACAGAGTCGTCCTTCTCTTCCCTTGGCGGAATTACCCGTTCAACGGTGACGCCGGACCGAATGGAATGGACAGTCACCTTCCCGGCGGAGGCTATCCAGAAAATATATCCACTGGTCGTCCAGAGACTTCTCAAGACGGAACCTTCCCCGGAATTGGTGACCTCAGCGCTGAAAACCCTGTCGCGGCCGGAAGGAATGAACGATCGCAGTGCCGGGGGACGCGAGTTATTCATCCTGATGGGTTACCCGGCCCCAATTTCGGTCCCTTCGGAAGCGACACCTGACCTCTTGACCTCTCTGAAGCAGTTTCTCACACACTCACTCCAGGCCTCCCAGATGATTGTTTCGGTTGTCGGAGATTTTGACCGCGAGAGGGTGATTCAACAGGTGGGAGAACACTTCCTGAGGCTTCCGGAACAACCGTCGAAACCTAAGGCCACTCCTGTTCCCATAAGCCCCACGCCAGGGCTCCAGTACACCCTGCTCCAATCCACGGATGGATTGGCGGGGGCTGGTTTTTATTTCCATTCAAAGCCCGCCTGGACCCCGACCTTCGCGGTGTTGTCTTCCCTTCTCGCCCGGGGAGAAATGTCTTCGCTGCGCCACGATCTGATGTACCAGCGCGCCCTGATCTCCTCCCTTTCCGCTGAGGGGCTCCAGGTCGACGGTGAAAATTTCTTTGCAGTCCACTTCTCCTGTCCTTCCGAGGCGCTCGACCAAGCGACTGTTTACCTTCTGGCGCGCCTTCGCCAAATTACCAGTGCAGCACCCTCCGATGACGAGATGCTGCGGGCGCGTCGACAGTTTACTCTGGCTTGGGAGCTGGCAAATCGGGCGCCTTCCGCTGTCAGTGAGCGTTTAGCGGAATACGAAGCCGGGCGGGGTTATCTGGCCTACACGACTGTGCTGTCGGATCTCGACAAGGTCACGGCAGAGGAAGTCGCCGGAGCTGCAAACGGACTGTTCACGCTGGATACAGCACATGCCATCGAGCGCTGGCCGATGGCTCTTGCCTCGAGGCCATTTACTCCCGCGAGCTACCGCGATTTTGTCGACCTGGCGGTTCCACGGGCGTTGAACAAGATCGGGAAGAAGGCGGAGCAGGGGAGCGCCAACCTGCCTGCATCCCCGGAACGATCCGCCCCCTATGTAGGCAACCTCGACCGCAGCCAGTTGAAAGCCGAGCCTTGGAACAAGTATTCCATCCTTCGGGGACCGAATGTCTTTGTCAACGAATTCCATCTTTCGCCCCTGGTCACCATCGAGGTCCTCTACCCCGGCGGACAATTCTTCGAATCGAACGACCTTGCGGGCATGACCGCGCTCGCCGTGTGGTCCTCCATTCAGTCAACAAAGGACAAGACCCATGACGAATTGTGGTTCCAGCTCGAGTCTCTGGGCGCGACCCTTGTCCCCCTTGTGAAAAACGATCTATTCGGCTATGCCCTGACCGCCCCTCCTTCGACGGCCCCCGCCTGTATCGACCTCCTCCTGGAGATGCTCCTGGAACCGAGATTCTCAACGGAGGATGTCGCCGCCGTGAAGTTGCAACTGCTCGAACAACTCCAATCTCAACTCGAATCCCCGCGGAGTTTTGCAGCCGACAAACTGAGAACCTCTTTTTTCAGTCATACCGACCTCTACCCTTCCCTCGCTAAGCGGATGGCCACTGTCCGGAAGGCAACGGAGAAGGACATGGCGGCCTGGTGGGAGCGCATCCAGAAGGACATTCAGCCGACCCTGGTCATCCTGGGCGATACTCAGGGAACGGAATACGTCGCGCCCTTCGCCCGAAAACTCAGCAGCTCTAAATGGAAACCCGGTTCGTTTGAGCCGCTCAGTACCATCAAGACACCCAAACTGCCGGCCATGGTCCAGGACTCCGTTCAGACCGCCCTGTCTCCACTTTTGATGATGGGTTTCCATGGTCCCGCGTTCGGCGCCCCGGAGACGGATGTGATTGAGATCGCGAAGTGGCTCTTTAAAGACGTGTTCAATCACCCCCGCGTGACCGAGTTTTTTTACTTGCGGTCGTTCGAGGGCGACCGGGATGAGCGTCCGGGTGACCCCACCGCCCTTGCCAACCAGGCTCTGAGGCAGATGTCGGCCTTGCTTGCGAGCAACTCGGCTGTCCCCGCCGCACAAAAAATGTGGCAGACCGATCGGAAGTTGCAGGATCTGGATTCCGTCTTCAAGGGGCTTTCCTTCTTTCGACGTTCCTTTGGATCCCCTGATGTCGAATCGGCGGGCAAGGCTGAGCAGACCGCCTCCCAGATGACGGCCCCTCAACTCCGGGACGCGCTCACTACCATCTTCCAGCCCCAAAACCTGCTGGCCTGCTACGTGACCCCATCCTCCCATTAATGTTGAGTTGCGAAAGCCCGCCGCGGCGGGCCACGATCCCGTCTTTTGGGATCGCAGGTTCTTCTCTAGCGGTCGCAAAAGCCCGTGATCCAGCAAGGCGGGATCACGGCTACCAGAGCGTAGAGATCAGGGTACAGGCCCGCAGGGCCGACAGATTGTAGCCCCACCTGATGCTCCGCGCTTTTTGCGGAGCGGAGCGCAGACCCCGTGCATTTAGTGAGCCGGAGCTAGGGTGGGGTAAGGACGAGGAGTACCTCAGTTTAGGCCCGTAGGGCTGCCAGATTGTAGCCCCACCTGATGCTCCGCGCTTTTTGCGGAGCGAGGGTGGGGTAGCAATGAGAGAAAATGCGAGAGCCCCGCTTGCGGGGCGAAAGAATGCCCTTCCGGTCCAGTAAACTGATTATCCGATTCTCCTCGGCGTCTCTGCGGTGAACAGGGTTTGCTTTTCAGACCTGGACGAACTCCTCTCATTTACGCCCGTCCCCCTCAATGATAGAATGATCATCGCATCCAGAAAAGGAAAGGACGCCTATCCCCATGTTGATCGTGATGCGGTCGCATGCCACCCCGGAGGAGATTCGCAAGGTCTGTGAAACCATTGAGTCGATGGGACTCAAGGCGCATCCTATCCCGGGCGCGGAACGGACTGCGATTGGAGTAACGGGCAACCAGGGCGAGGTGGATATCGGCGCCCTCGAGGACCTCCCCGGTGTCGTGGAAACCATAGCGGTCTCAAAACCCTACAAACTGGTCAGCCGTGAATTGAAGCCCGAGGACACCATCGTGCGCGTGGGCAATGCGGCCATCGGATGCAAAGCATTGGCGATTATGGCCGGCCCCTGCGCCATTGAAAGTTATGACCAGGCGATGACGGTTGCAGAGACGGTCAAGAAAAGTGGAGCGCGTTTCTTCCGCGGAGGCGCCTACAAGCCCCGGACCTCCCCATACAGCTTTCAAGGCCTCGGGATCGAAGGGCTGAAAATCCTGGCCAAGGTTCGAGAGGCCTTTGGGCTTGCGATTGTGACGGAGGCGGTCGATCCTGAGAGCCTGGCCGCCGTCGAAGAATATGCCGACATGATTCAGATCGGCGCCCGCAACATGCAGAATTTCTCGCTTTTGAAACTCGCGGGAAGGGCCCGCAAACCGGTGCTTCTGAAGCGGGGGATGTCGGCGACTCTCGACGAATTTCTGATGGCGGCGGAATACATCATGTCGGAAGGAAACTATCAGGTGGCCCTGTGCGAACGCGGGGTCCGGACCTTTGCGGACCATACCCGCAATACCCTGGACCTGAGCGTAGTTCCCGCGGTCAAGCGGCTTTCACACCTTCCGATCATCGTCGATCCCAGTCATGGAACCGGCAAACGCGATAAGGTGATCCCGTTGTCGCGGGCTGCCATCGCGGTGGGGGCCGATGGTCTGATCATTGAAGTGCATCCGCAGCCCGACCATGCCCTGTCGGACGGGGCCCAATCACTTTATCCGACGCAATTTGAGCGTTTGATGTCAGAGATCGGCCAAATCGCTCCCGTGGTGGACCGTACCCTCACCTGATTGATTGAATCCATGCTGCAACAAAGATTCCCTATCGGAATGTCGAGGTTCGTCCGCTTTCTCCTCGCCCTGGCGAGCGTGACCGCTCTGCTGCTGCTCTTCGCCTGCGAAGACAGTGATTCTCCGCCATCCACCCCGCCAGAGGGAACACACTTTGCTTACGTTTCAAACGGGCTGGGCAATTCGGTCTCGATCATTGACTTGAAATCCTTTCACGTCGTGAAAGACCTGCGCGTCGGAAAGAGTCCCACGGGCGCGGCCGCGTGTCCGCAATCGAAGTTCGTCTTCATCGTGAATACAGATTCAAACTCCGTTTCGGTGATTGATTCATCGAAGCAGGAGGTGGTCCGGACCATCCCGGTTCATTCCAAACCCTTCTATGTTTTCTTTACACCGGACGGAAGAAGGGCCTTCGTCCCCAACTCCGCATCAAATGATGTCTCGGTGATCGACGTCTCGAGATTGGTGGTCGAGAAAACCATCCGGGTGGGCATGGGGCCGACGCAAGCCCTTATGAGTCCGCATAAATCCACTCTTTTTGTCGCCTGCTACGTCGGGGCTCAAATTGCGGCCATTGACACAACGGAACTTCGGTTAACCAGCACGATTCCTGGAGTGGCGCACCCGACTTCGCTCGCCATTCTTCCGGACGACTCCAAACTCTTCGTCTCAAGCGCCGACACTGGGCAGGTGACCGTGATCGACGCCTTGAAGAAGGAGCGGATTGCGACCCTGTTAACGGGAAAATCCCCGGTGTTTCTCCGCCTGAAGCCGGACGGGGGCGAGTTGTTTGTCAGCGATTTTTTGAACGACACCATTTCCATCATCAACACCGCCGCTAACGACATCTCTGTGACCTTTCCCGTGGGAAAGCAACCCAACCAGACCGTGGTTACGGGCGACAACACTCGGTTGTTTGTCGCAAATTTCGGTTCGGGCTCGGTCCTCGCCTTCAACGTCGACGAGCGCACGGTTCTCAATTCAATCCCCGTAGGGTCCGGGCCGGACGCCATGGTGTTGACGCCCGGCGATCGATATCTGCTGGTCGCCAACTCCCGCTCGAACGACGTGTCTGTTATTGACACCGCCACCAACCAGGTTTTCACGGTCCTTTCGGTCGGTCCCTCTCCCCGCGCCATCGCCATCCAATAAGATTTTTGCTTTCCCCTCGGGTGCCGCAGGCATGCGCTCTTTGCATGCCTGCGATTACCAACGCCCATTTCACGGTCTTGGTGATTGGAATTTGCACTTTGGGTTTTGTTTGGAATTTGGGTTATGGAATTTGGGTTATGGAATTTGGGTTATGGAATTTGGATTTTATTTGGATTTTGGTCTTTGGGATTTGGAATTTAATAAATTGGGGTGCCGCAGGCATGTGCTCTTTGCATGCCTGCGATTGTTAACGTCCATTTCACGGTTTTGGTGATTGGAATTTGCACTTTGGGTTTTGTTTGGAATGTGGGTTTTGGAATTTGGATTGTATTTGGATTTTGGCCTTTGGGATTTGGAATTTAATAAATTGGGGTGCCGCAGGCATGTGCTCTTTGCATGCCTGCGCCTCGCGGTTTCCTTTTTACAGACTCGCTTTTGTTTGGAATGTGGACTTTGGTTTTTGTTTGGAATTTGGATTTTGGACTTTGGAATTTCCGCTTCGGTGATTTCTCCCGCCCGCGTCAGATCTCCCCTTCTCCGATTAATTCCCTTGAAATCTGCCGAAGCGCGTCCTACACTTCGAACTGGCCGGCTTCCCCCCTGTCGGGCCCCTCTTTTCAACACGGTGATTGGCTGGCCGTTGGTGCTCACCTGTTTTTCCTTGTTGCCACTCCAGGACGGATTGGCGCTTGCCCTACGGAGGCTTGATGAGTATTGCCAGGGATACTCTCGTTTACTCCCTCTCCATTAGAACTCCAATGATGATTCAAGGCCGTTTTGGTAACCAGCGACCTTTTCTGTGTCGGGGGGCAACCACATCATGGCCTGGTGGAAGCTTTGGTAGCCCCGCCACGCTTTTTGTGGCGGGGGCGTTTGGTCGCAGTATGCGGAAAGCCTACAGTTATGGTCAGATTCACGAAAGGGCCCCCGCCGGGCAAAAAACCCGCCGCGGCGGGGGGCTACCAAAGCAACACCGGGGTGCCGCATACATGCGTTCTTTGCATGTGTGCGCATGCCTGCGAGAGAGGGTATGCCATGAGGGTAGAGATCATTTCGACTTTTCATCAAGGACCTCGTACGCCGCAGATTCGGAGAGACATTAGTTGGTTGGCGAAACTGAAATCAACTGTTGGTACTGAGGAGGGATGTATGCGGTTTCTTAAGATTGGCACTTTTTTCTTGATACTGTTTGTTACGGCAAATGGCTATTCTCAGGGCTCACAGACGACCAAGCCGGACCCCCAGTCCGCGACTCAAACTCAATCGACTCCACCAGATCAGCGAGTGAAATCGCCGCTTGCTTTTGGTTTGGAAGATGGGACCCCCGTCAAACTGCGTCTCAGTCGAACCATCTCGTCAGCAGACGCCCATGTCGACGACCGAGTCGATTTTGAGGTTCTAGAGGGCATCAAAGTTGGTGAGGTCCTGGTGATACCCAAAGGTGGGATCGCGTGGGGGACGGTGACCGAGGCTCAAGCGAAACGCAGAATGGCGCGTGGTGGAAAACTGAATATTAACATTGATGCCGCTCGACTCCTATCGGGTGAAAAAGCCGCATTGCGTGCGATTAAAGAAGTCAAAGGCGGCGGTCATACCGGAGCGATGACGGGTGGTATCGTCGCCACCAGCATCGTGTTCTTTCCCGCGGCCCCATTCTTCCTATTCATGCACGGGAAGGACATCACAATCCCAAAGGGCACGGAGATAACCGCTTATATCAACGGTGACATGAGCTTGGATCCAAAGAAGTTTGAAACCAAGCCAGCGGGTGAAGCGTCGTCAACACCTGCTGTTCCATCCCCCGCGATGAAACCAATCGATACCAAACCGAGCGCTGAAATATCCGCCGTCTCAATAAAGTCTGTACCTGAGGGGGCTGAGATAACGGTTGATGGTAAGTATGTGGGGAGCACTCCATCCACTTTGCAGCTCACCCCAGGCGATCACACGATTTCCATTGAGAAATCAGGGTTCCAAATGTGGCAGAGAACGATTTCAGTGACAACCGGAAGCTCAGTAACTGTGGAGGCAATGTTGGAAAAGGTTCCCGAAACAAAGCCATTGGTGCCGTGACTAAGTTATTGAGATTGCATGTCCGCAAAGAATCTTCGGACTCGGCAACTTCTCGAAGTCGACTACTGTCCGCATGTTCATAACGACGCACCCGATTTCTTAGTGTTGGCTAACTTCTCGATTTTGGCAACTGTCTTTAGGTTAACAACGAGGTGACAACATGGACCCCCTATCCGCATTCAGGACTGAAGTTCTCAGACCAATAGTAACAATCGTTGTCCCAGGGTCCATAGCGACGGCACCTTTTGTCCTCCTGGCGAGGTATTACTTTCCCCAAACGTATACTCTGTGGGAACAGCACCCTTCGGCCTTCGTGACTATTCTCACCGTTTGTGTATTGGCAGTTGGATTCATTCTCGAAGACTTGGGTGGGCATATAGAGAAGGATCTTTGGGACCACAGAATCAAAAAGAAATATCAACGACATGATGAAGACTGGTACAAATACCTGCAGTTAAGATTGCAGGATGAAATTATCGGGCAGAGGTACATTCAGGATATCAAGACCCGCATGAAGTTTGAACTCTCGATGGTTCCAGCGCTGCTGATTTTCTTAATTGGACTTATATGGACAAACGCAGAATACAAGCTGTGGTCTACGTGCGGAAGTATTGTGAGCTCAATCATCATTCTTATAATTGCGGCGTATCTCGCTTATGAATCTTTCTTGAGCGCTGAGATTCTATCGAAAACAAGAAAGCTGATCTTGGACGCCGCCAGTGGGATGGCCCCCAAAATATGATCCGGCTGCACTCCATAACCCATTGTTCGACCCAAGATAGAAGAAAGTATGCAACAAAGGGGGTCAGCGAATTTCGGTGCCCGACCCGAACAATGCTGGCGGGCGAAGTTCTGGATTCATCAATAAGCACCTGTGGGAGAGAATTTCAATGTGCACCTATACAATCAATCGAATTTTGTTTTTTCGAGCCGCAGTTGGAGTCCTTGCCGCACTGTTATGGTCTTGCACAGTCGCCCAGACGGATTGCGGACAAATTTGTAGAAAATTTGTAGGGTCAGGTCGAAATTTTCAATTTTTCTCATCCGCCATAATCACAATTGAGAATTTAGACTTGACATATGCTTGTTGGTTGGCTGACGCGGTAATAAACCCTCGTATCCCGTAAGTATGCGTACTTCGGGATTGATATTGGGCTGAACTCTATGAGGATACCTTGGATGCTATTGTCGTATGACGTAATGCCACTCCTTGTGTTTTTGTTTACTGTTGTGGCTTTTGCGAGGGTCGCTTGGGGACTGGGGCTGACCTTCGGCAGGACGAGAAACGTCTTCGCGCTAAGCGAGAGTGCCAGGTCTCAAAATTCAACAGGTTGATTGTTGAGACCAAGCACCAACAATAATGTCCGGCTCGTCCAGGTCCGGAAATTGAGAGTCACCACCCGGCATGCCAGTCCCCTTCGAGGGGACTTGTCCTAATACAGCCCGCCGGTTTACCGGCGGGAGACTTGGCAAGCTGGAAGTCGTACCCCGATTCATCGGGGTTGAGTGGGAATGGGTCGGTCGTTAACGGCCGACCGGGGTATGAGGTCAACCCCGATGAATCGGGGTGCAAAACCGAGGGGGGTGGGCTTCCCCGCCGGTAAACCGGCGGGCTGTACGCAATCAAGCCCCCCGAGGGGGACTGGGATCTCTCGCATGGATCGCGCTGTGGCCCGGAAGAATGCGAAGGTGCCAGATCTCTCAATTCAACAAGTTGATGGTTGAGACCCGGGACCTCCAATTCTTATCAGCAACAGGGGGTCAGGCACCGACATTCGCCAACTCTCAAAATTCAACAAGTTGATTATTGAGACTAAGCACCAACAATTAAGTCCGGCTCGTCCGGGTCCGGAAATTGAGAGTCACCGCCCGGGCATGCCAGTCCCCTTTGAGGGGACTTGTCTTAATACAGCCCGCCGGTTTACCGGCGGGAACGGGCGCGTTGGAGGTCGTACCCCGATTCATCGGGGTTGGGAAATGGGTCGGTCGTTAACGGCCGACCCGGAGATAAGGTCAACCCCGATGAATCGGGGTGCAAAACCGAGGGGGGTGGGGTTCCTCGCCGGTAAACCGGCGGGCTGTACGCAATCAAGTCCCCCGAGGGGGACTGGGATCCCGGTCGCGCTGTGCCCGGAAGCGGTGCTGAGCGAGTCGGGAAGCGAAAGTGCCAGGTCTCATATTTCAACAAGTTGATTATTGAGGCCAGGCACGCGCGAAGGTCTCAAAATCAAACCAGTGGAGTATTGAGACCAGGTACCATCGATCTAAGAATCATAAGGAGTCCATTGGCGGCCATGGCCAACGAGCAAATTGAGTATATCGACCCGGATTCACATTTCTATCTTTTTGAAATCCCTTTCGCCCGGTGCTCCTTTGGAGGGATTCTCTACGAGAGAAAATCCGGCGGGTTTGATCTTTATTTGTCCATGGAACCTTCCGACGTCGAGCATCTCGATCTGGCTAAGATTACATGGCTGCGACATCAGGGGGACTCTAACAAAGAAACCTTCATCGATCATTACGAAGACACAAAAATGAGCAAGCAGTTAATGTCACAGGCAAAGGACCGCCTTGAAGACTGGCTGCACACTTCGCTGGGAGCTTGAGCAGAAGAAGGGGCCAGGCACTGACATTCTCGTTGATTTCTTAGAGGGAGGCAGATCAATGACACCACGTTGGGAGAGGGCGCTTCAGCGGTGGGTCGAGGCGGGAGTTCTGGAAGGCGTCGTAGCGGATAGGATTCGGGTATTTGAAGCCGACCGCAGCCGCAAGACCGGCATGCGCTGGCCGGTCATTCTGGCGCTGGCATTCGGAGGACTCATGTTGGGCGCGGGTGTGCTCCTGTTCGTTTCGGCGCACTGGGACAGGCTTTCGCCCGCGTTGCGGCTGGCCGTGGTCCTGTCGATGGTCGCTCTGTTTCATGTCGCGGCTGCTTTCGTCAGGGATCGATTTGAGGTCCTGGGGATTACCCTGAACGCCGTCGGTACCGCGGCCCTGGGTGGCGGCATCTTTCTGACTGCTCAAATTTTTAACTTGCAGGAGAATTGGCCGAGCGGGCTCATGCTGTGGACCTTGGGGGCGTGGCTCGCCTGGATCCTGCTGCGAGATTGGCCTCAACTGACGATGGCCGCGGTGTTGACGCCCGCATGGCTGGTGGGCGAATGGACGGTGAAGACCGAAGGCGTCGGTCTCAGAGCAGATCGCATCATGTTTCTGGGAATTGCCTTTTTGGCCTTTTCTTTCCTTTCGGCCCGGACACGGGAAAGTGACAGCATCTACCGGCGGGCTCTCGTCTGGGTCGGTGGGCTGGCTTTGTTTCCTTCGATCGCGTTCCTCATTGAACAGCGACATCGATTCAAGTACGACTACTTTTACGGCAGCCCTCAATCTGTCTCCACACAGCTTCTCGTCGTGGGGTGGCTGGCGGCAATCGTCCTCCCCCTGGTCGTGGCCTATTTTTTGCGGGGACGGAGCAGTTGGGCAAATCTTCTGGCTGTGGCCTGGGTCTTCCCCCTGGCCTTCATGTTAGATCCGATATGGAACCTCTTTATCTATGTTTGGTGCGCCGTGGGATCGGTCGGGCTCGTCGCCTGGGGTCTGCGGGAAGCCCAGAAAAGCCGCATCAATCTGGGGGTCATAGGATTTGCATTGACGGTGCTTTTCTTCTACTTCTCAAGTGTCATGGATAAATTCGGCCGGTCAATCAGCCTGATCGGCCTTGGAGTGTTGTTCCTGGCTGGTGGGTTGGCCCTTGAACGAACCCGTCGACATCTCGTCGCGCGGATTGTGGAGGTGAAACCATGAAATCCTGGCAGAAGGGATTGCTCCTGGCGGCATTGCACCTGGGCATTGTGCTCAGCCTGGGAGCAAAGTTGCTGATTGACCGGGCCAACTTGCCGCGGGTGTGGGCGAAGACAGTGCCGGTAGATCCCGACCTTCCGATTCGTGGACGCTATGTCAGCTTGCGACTCGAAGTGGATGGTTCGCAAATGCCGGTCGCTCCGAATCCGAAGCATCCAGCCGGAGTCGTGGAATTCACCCCCTACTATGCAGGGTTGGAACGAGTAAGACTTACCATCGAGAACGGCCAGCTGGCGGCTGTCCCGGCGTCGCAGAACACGGGGGTCCGCGCCCGGAAGCGCAAGTCCGAGGATTCGCCCCTGGTGACTCTGCAGGATCCGATCGCGTTTTATATTCCCGAGCACGCCCTTGATCCGTCGCGTCGCTTGAAGGGAGAAGAGCTTTGGGTCGAGGTGACTGTCCCCCGCAAAGGTCCGCCACGGCCGATCCAGCTCGGGGTGAAGAAGGACGGGGTGATCAGTCCCCTTCCAATTCATTGAGGACGGGGTGGCGCACACATGCGCAGTTGGCCCGCCGCGGCGGGCGGCCTTCTGTGGAACCTCGTCACGAGGCTGGAGAGTATGGCGATTCTTTACCGCATACATCGCAAAAAACGCGATGTATGCGCCACCCGGCCAAAGCATCGCCTGGAGGTAGGTTTGGTAGCCTCGCCACGCTTTCTGTGGCGGGGGCATGTGACCGCGGCTTGGATTGAACGAGGGTTGATGACCAAACGCTCGCAAAAGCCCCCGCCGGCACAGAACGCAGGCGGGGCTACCAAAGCATCGCCTGGAGGTAGGTCTGGTAGCCTCGCCACGCTTTTTGTGGCGGGGGCCTGTGACTGCGGCCTGGATTGAATCAGACATGGTGACCGAATGCTCGCAAAAGCCCCCGCCAGCACAGAACGCAGGCGGGGCTACCAAAGCATCGACTGGAGGCAGGTCTGGCAGCCTCGCCACGCTTTTTGTGGCGGGGGCAGGTGACTGTGACCGAACGCTCGCAAAAGCCCCCGCCGGCACAGAACGCAGGCGGGGCTACCAAAGCATCGCCTGGAGGTAGGTTTGGTAGCCTCGCCACGCTTTTTGTGGCGGGGGCCTGTGACTGCGGCCTGGATTGAATTAGACATGGTAACCGAACGCTCGCAAAAGCCCCCGCCGGCACAGAACGCAGGCGGGGCTACCAAAGCGAGCTGGAGAGGTAACATGAAAAAAAGGGTGACATGCTCCGTTTGGGTCGTGCTCTACATTGCGGTGTTTACCGGCACGGCAACCCTGCGGGCGCAAGATACGCGGGACGTCGTCGAGCCCCGTCTACCGCCGGTGTGCATGGCCCTCACGGCGCAACTGTCTGCTCCCGGGGGAGTTTTGCCGGAAACGAGCGAACGGACACCGGACACGGCCCGGATCCAGGAGGCGATCGACCATTGTCCGCCCGGGCGAGCAGTCAAACTGAAGTCAGCTGGCACTAGAAACATCTTCCTTTCCGGGCCGCTGCTGCTGAAGGCCGGTGTAACGCTCCTAGTGGACGCCAATACGGCGCTGTTCGCGTCGCGCAATCCCCGCGATTACGATCTCACGGCCGGAAGCTGCGGCGTCGTCAACGAGAAAGGGCACGGATGCAAGCCCTGGATACTGGCGGAGAACGCCCCCGCAAGCGGCATCATGGGCGACGGGGCGCTGGACGGGCGGGGCGGCGCGAAGCTGCTCGGCCAAGACGTGTCCTGGTGGGACCTGGCTCATACCGCCAAGGTCCTCGATAAGCAGCAGAGTGTCCCGCGGATGTTAGTCGTGCGGAAGTCTGACGATTTTACGTTGTATCGCATCACGCTGCGTAACTCCCCCAACTTTCACGTGGGGGTGGAACGCACCAATGGATTCACTGCCTGGGGCGTCAGGATCCTCACCCCGAAAACCGCGAGAAACACTGACGGCATCGATCCTTCGTCCTCCACCAACGTGACAATCACCCACTGCTTCATCGCAACGGGAGACGACAATATTGCGATCAAGTCGGGGAGCGCGGGTTCAGCTTCGAATATCACCATCGCCGACAACCATTTCTATAGCGGCCACGGGATGTCGATCGGCAGCGGCACCAGCGGCGGTGTAAGCGGTGTTCGCGTGATCGACCTGAGCATCGACGGCGCGGACAACGGGATCCGCATCAAGTCGGATCGCAGCCGTGGGGGGCTGGTGCGCGATGTCGTCTATGAAAATGTGTGCATGCGGAACGTCACCAACCCGATTGTCCTGAATACGAGGTACACCACGTTCCCTGGAAACCTCCTGCCGCTCTATCGCGACATCTTCCTGAAGAACGTGCACAGCGTAACGCCGGGCGCTATCATGCTGCTTGGCCTCGATGAGCAGCACCGAATGGGTGTGGGCCTCGACAACGTCACGGTGGATGGCTTGCAGGCGGATGATATCCGGGCAGAGCATGCCGAGGTGCGTGTCGGCCCGCGGCGCGGCAATGTCGAGCCCCGCGGAAACGACGTCTCGGTGAGCAGTGCCGGTGTCGAGCCTGGCGTTGCGGTGGATTGTGGAAACCGTTTTCCCGCGTTTGCGGACAACACGACTGCCCCCGCGGCGGCGATGACGGTACCTCCAGAGGATCCGACTTTCTACGTGGCGGCATCGGGAACGGGCGACTACTACTCTATCCAGCGCGCGATCGATGTCGCCCCGCCCGACGGCGCCGTCATTTCCATCGCTCCCGGCACGTATCGAGAAGCGCTGACGATAGCAAAACCCAATATCCGGCTGCACAGCCCCTACCCGGACGCCCGGAAGACCGTCATTGTTTCCGACAGCAGTGCCGACACCCCAGGCGGCACCGTGAAGTCGGCCACCATGACTGTACTGGCCGATAATTTCGTCGCCGAAAATCTGACCATTGCCAGCGGAGAAATGGGGACAGCCCCAATACTGTTCATTTAACGATTTTAATCGTGATGGAGCGCTTCTTATAGGACTTGCCCGCTGCGACTCCGTGGCGGCTGTGGTATCGGCACAACAGGCGCTTGACGCCGCGAGGATTGGATCGTCCGCGGCTGGAA
>JAIQFV010000024.1 GCA_020073085.1 Terriglobia bacterium
TTGGAGAGTGCTGTCGAACTGTTGGAACACGGCATTCGGCAATTGTTTGAGGCAGCCGACACCACGAAGCCCATGACGAGGCGCCGAAGGGGTGTACCCGCGAATCGGCGGAAGGCGCGACCGCGCAAGTAGTCACCGAGCACCGCCTGTTGCAGCCTCTATCCACTTGCGTTGGGTCATGATTCTGGCCTGTCCTGAGGCTCGAATCGGACTGTCTCGACAAGCGGGGATTTCGGCAGAATCCGACGCCGATTCCAATCCGTCCTTGGTGGCCACAGGCCGTTTGTGGTTCACATTCCTCAACCACCGCCGCGGCAGGTCCGGTAACACTCTTCCGCTAGGGCAGGGTGTGTGAAGCGCAGAACCTGATCATCGAACATACTAGGGACAGGTACCTATTTCCGGCGGGAGATAGGTGTGATGGAATTGTCCCGTTGTCGGAACCGATCCCATCTCCCGCTACAACTCGGTCCTGAAAAACAGGGGGTTTTGCAGCAAAATCGAATAAATAGACCCTCAAATACGAAGAGCTAGCAGTCCCTAGAGCGTGTTTCATAAACCCCGAAGCGTCAGCGATGCATTTCAAGTGAATCAGACCCGAAAAAGGAGATTCCTAATGAAAAGGCTGTTGAATAGAGCTCCTCTTATTGTGTTTCTGTTAACGATGCTTTTCAGCGCGGCAGGCTCGGCGCAAGAGCCTGGTAAAAGTCCGCTGCCCCTTCAGGGCCCAACCGATATGCCAGCCCCGAATCCCAAGGGAAGCAATCCGAAACCCGGGGATGCCGAAAAGACTCTTCTCGCTGCGTTCAACAACTACGAAGTCGTTGGCATGAGCGCCGCGCACGGCAATAAGGATCTCGACGATTTTATTCTCCACCTCATCCGCAATCCCGCCTTTCCGAGCAAGGTCAACGTGGTCGCCGTGGAATGCGGCAATTCGCTATACCAGCCCGCCCTTGACCGATACATTGCGGGCGCCGATGTGCCATCGTCCGAAATACGGCAGGTTTGGCGCAACACCACCCAGCCAATGTGTGGCTTGTCCGGCTTTTACGAGGCGTTTTTCCCTTTGGTTCGCAGGATCAATCAAACGCTGCCATCGGAAAAGAAGCTCCGCGTGCTGGCGTGCGACCCTCCCATTGACTGGAGCAAAATAAAGAGCCCCGAGGACTACGGACGAGGACAATACCTGATGCGCGACGTCAGCATTGCCTCTGTGATGGAAAAGGAAGTGCTCTCGAAAGGCCGCAAGGCGCTCATGCTCTTTGGCACAGCACATCTTTTTCATGTGGGAAACACAGCAGTCGGACTCTATGAGAAAGTTTATCCGGGCGTGACCCTGGTGATTGCCGATCACACAGGATTCGGTAACTGGACACCTCTGGCGCAGTACAACGGGGAGTTTGAAGCGCGAATGGCGTCCTGGCCCGTTCCATCGCTCGTACAGATGAAAGGCACCTGGCTGGCAGACTTACTGGACCTGACTCACACTACGGGGAACGTCTTCTTCGGGGTGGCAGATAGCGGCAAGCTTCCGGCAGGCCCGGTTCCACCGAAAGGTACCTTCTCAGAAATGCCGGTCGAAGCGGAAGCCAGATTCTCGAAAATGGTGGATGCTTATCTCTATCTTGGCCCCAGGGATTTGTTGCTGAATGAACCAACGCCAGCGGAAATTGTCATGGACAAAGATTACATGACCGAACTCCAGCGAAGAGCAGCGATCATGGGAGGTGGACCGATGGCAGACCAGGCGAATCCAGAAAAACTTTCCAAGCGTGATTCCAATCCGTTCTTCTACGACCCGGACGAACTCCAGAAACTAATGCATCCTCTCGGCAGCAATTCACCGCCGTCAGGCAAGGAGAACTAATTTTCGGGTCTAAATTTTCAATGGTTCTCCTGCACAGGAATCAAGATTGAAAATTTAGATGTGTGACCCGAATAGCGCTTCCTGGCGTGCGCGACACGAGAATGTTATGACATATGAACAGTTTCGGGAAAACCTGTATCATTCAGCGCTAGACGAAGGGGAGCGGCAGCTTGTGCGACATTAGATATGTCACCCCTAAAGGGGTTCAACCCAAAGAGCAGGAGCAGCCGATCTATAGAGATTCCACTCCTACGGAGTTGAGTCATGGCCACATCGGGAGGATCGTTCAGATCCAGCCTGCCGCCCGACAAGGCCTGACCGCAAATCCCCGCGGATGGTCCGCCTAGGCGGAGGGGATCGTTCAAGCGCAGCCGATCTCCGGCTGCCGCGCCTTCGCTCCAATCCCCCCAATGGCCCGCTAGGCGGAGGGGATCGTTCAAGTTCAGCCTACCGACGATCGGCGCATCTTCACCCCAATCCCCCCGATGGCCCGCCTAGGCGGAGGGGATCGTTCAAGTTCAGCCTACTGGCGCCTTCGGCTTTCCAACCTCCAATCCCCCCAATCGCAGTTGGGGGATACTTCAGGTCCGACCTACGTTGCCTGACGAGCATGCTCGTTGAATCACCCCTTTTACTATCCATCAGGCGGGCCAACGGTCTTGTTCTTGCACTCGCCGGAGCCGGTCTCGGAGTGAAATCATCCTTTCGCAAACGATTCGCCAGTCTTTGAGATCGTATCCCTGCGAATACTCAAACCCGGCGGAGGCGAGGCTTTGACCAGCCTTGCCCACGAAACGCACGCCTGATTTCAGATCGACACCGTCCAAGTGCTCACCCGCTCTGTTCTGCGCAATCGCTTCCTCTAAGGGAATCGTGGAAGGCAGCTCCAGCACGAACTTCCCGTTCCGGATATGGAAGGGATACCCTCCCGGCAGACCGCCGACCCCGGGGACGCTGCGGCGAAGCGATCGGCCGGTCAGTAAAGACATCATGATTGAGACCGCAGTCGCGGCCGTCACTTGATTCAATTCATCGTGGATCGGCCCCAGATTGGGCCGAAATGCGAAACTGTCGATCTCTTGATCGTCAACCCAGACACGCGGTCGCGCCCGAAGCCGCTTTCCCTTCAGCCAAGGGCCGAGGTGGCCATGGTGCGCTATGACGCGAACGTCCTCGCTCTTCACCTTTTCATGAGATCGGCAGAACGCTTCCACAATCGCGGAGTTGCCGATGCCACAGGTGGTGCGGAGGCCCAGCCGGTGGAGCACCGGATTCACACCATCGGGATAACTCGCATTCACGAGGGCCGCTTCGCTGTCCGCAGCACCACGGCTAAGCTCTGCCGCCAGGGCCAACTGCAGAGGGAGGGTGATCCCGAACCCGGCAGCGGCCACCATCTTCGTCCAGCCGCTTGGCCGTTCGACTGCTTCCCATGGGGATTGGAGGGAAGCCACGTGAAGGATGACTTTCGGTTTGAGGGCCCGGATCGCCCGGGAAAAAGCCTGAGCACTAAATTGAGGAATCTCAAACGGCACGAAGGTGACCGCTGTACCGAATGTGATAGATCGTGCGTTGGCGATATGGGCCAATTGCGCCATCTTGAGCGTGGATCGACCGACAATGGCAATTCGAAGTCGTCCGATCGACGCCTGGGAAAGCGAGTTTACGACTGCTGTCGCCAGCGAGCCTGTACCTACAATCAGAATGTCGGCTGTCTTCATAAGCTCTGGTAACGTGGATGGGGCAAAGAAGGAGTCTGCCCGTGCCATCATAAAGCAAGAGCATAGCTTGTACTTCGGCCCCCTGCCGCGCTGCGCCCCAGGATGCCCCGTCCGATGAGTTCCAGAATGTCGCGGTACGCCGTGTCATGAGACGAGTCCGTCAGCTTCGCCCATTGGGTCGTCGTGAGCTTGCCCTCGAACCCATCGAGCAGCTTGTTCAGCACCCGACGCTGGCGGTCGTTCAAAGGAGGCTCGCCGACCCGCTCCCAGAACCGCGCTTTGGCCAGCACACCGCGGAGCAGCGTCTCCGACCCATCGATGGAGCGGCCAAGACAGCCCAGGAACCACACCTGCCACCGCGTAATGTCTGTCCCGCCATTCTGCGTCTCTTCCAGAATGTCGTAATAATCGTTGCGCTCCTCCCCGATCTGCGCGGCTGATTGCCATCGACTCTTCTCCTCAACTTCGCGGGGTGGCGCCCACATGCGCTTTTTGCATGTGGGCGCCACCCAGCCCGATAGGTGCTGCAGGTGATGTAGTGAAGATTGCTCTCTTCATAAAAGCAACGATGGTTGAACATGATGATCATTCCCGGGGGGAGGGTTTAAGAAACAAGGGAGTAAAAACACTAGCAGGGGCTGCGGGGTTGCATCGCATCCGCCTGGGCGGACAAAGAGCGCATGTGGGCGCCACCCGGCCTCAGTTCGCAGGCATTGCAAAGAACGCAATGCCTGCGGCACCCGGTTTACGGCACTTGTCACAAAACAAAAAAGCTCAGCTCCGCATGGGGGAACTGAGCTTTGAAATTGGTTGCGGGAGCCAGATTTGAACTGACGCCGCGGTTCTATGGGCCCGACGTGCGAGCGGGAACCTCAGTTCGCAGGCATTGCGCTCTCTGCAATGCCTGCGGCACCCCGATTTACGGCGCCTGTCACAAAACAAAAAAAGCTAAGCCTCCGCATGGGGGAACTGAGCTTTGAAATTGGTTGCGGGGGCCAGATTTGAACTGGCGACCTTCGGGTTATGAGCCCGACGAGCTACCAGGCTGCTCCACCCCGCGTCACTGAACTGTGCGATCAGGGAAAGGATACACTCGCCTGAGAAAATTCGTCAAGGGTAAAAAAAGTTGCCAGTGGTCAGTTCTCAGTTGTCAGTAGAACAAATAACCAAGGCTCTTGTGCGTCTTGACAAGGGGACTTCTTCACCACGCTAATGGGCTGACCGCGAAGGTTTGCAACTGAGGACTGGGAACTGACCACTGGCCACTGACAACTGCTTTCACCAGCTGCTGTAGGCCGTGCCGTCGATGGAGCTGCCGTTGGCCCCGCTGTGGACGTCAATAATCCCCGATTCGGTCTGGCCGGGGTTGGTGACGGAGTCGTCGAAATCGACTTTCCAGCTCTGATTGGAATTGGTGAAGGGGTCTTTGGGGATCTGGCGGATGTATCCGGAGGTCACCAGATCTTCGAGCGATTGAGGGGCCTTCTGCTTGTCAACAGTGTACTGGTCGATCAGGGAACGCAGATTGTGCAGGTCGTCCTTGAGCACTGCCTCCCTGGCGCGGGTAATGGATTGTCGATAACTGGGCAAAACGACGGTCGCCAGGATCATGATGATGGAAACAACAATCAACAGCTCCAGCAGCGTGAAACCCCGCCTCGCCCGCGGCTGTTCCCGGAGCGGTGACCGGTATCGATTTTTCAACTTGGCCTGAGCCATCACCTTCGCCCTACCAATCGGAGTACTTGGTCCCATCCAGGGCAGTGCCCTGATTCTTCGTAAAGACATCAAACACGTTCTGACCGCCCCAGGACGAGGAATCGGGGTCATCCTGATAGGAGCGCAATCCCCAATCCGTGTTGCCCATCATGGGGTCTTTGGGGATCCGCCTCAAAAACTTGATCTTCTTGTCCACCGTGTTCATCAGCTCGACGCCGTCCACCAGCGTCTGAAGGTCGGGCGGGTACCCTTCAGTATCCAATTTCTTTTCGATCATGTTCTGATCCGAAGCCATCTTGTATTTGTCGATGGCGTCCCTCATTTCGCGAAGGGCGCGCCGGAGCTCGATCTCGCGTTCCCGCTGGATGGTCACCCGCGCCAGGGGAAGCGCCGCGGTCGCCAGGATCGACATGATAGTAAAGGCGACAATCAGCTCGACGATCGTAAAACCCTGCCGGCGTCGACTCTCCGAAGACCTGGGATGCCTCACGCTTACATACCTTCCATCCGGGAGTTTATGACTCATCCGGAGATTATTTCACAACCACCTGGCCGGGCGCGGCGATCGCCGCGATTCGTCCGCCATTGGCGTCCTTTGGAAACATCTGCGTAAAAGCCAGGGTCGTCTGACCCGGGGCCACCGGATCAAAGACCATCGTGAGCAGGCTACCCGAACCGCTGACCGCAGCGACCTCGGGAGGGCGTGACAAGGTGATCACGACGGTCCCCGCCTCGTTGTCGGGTCGTTGAACCAATGCGATCGGTTCATCGTCCTTGCCAAGGAATCCTCCCTCGGAGGCGTCCTTAAGCCGCATCACCTTGGGATCCCAAACCAGCGCAAACGTACAGCCATAGAGATTTTGAATGTTGTCCACATTGACGGTGAGCATAAACGGCCTGCCCATGGGAAACGAGCCAGCGACCGGGTTGATCCTGAAGGCGGCACCCTGACCCGCAGTCGGAACAGGGGATGTCGCTTGTCCTGGGGCAGGAGAGGGAGTCGTGGGCGTCGGAACGGGAGCCTGAGCGCGCGGCGGGGTTTGCACCGGAGGTGGAGCCACTGGGGGCGCGGCCGCCACATCGCCCAGTCGAGGCACTTTGTTCTTGTACTGAATGACCGTGTCGGTCCCGACGTAGAGGCCCCGGAGATTGATCTCATCATACGCGGGCAGGCGCACGATGTGGGGCGTCATGACAATGATAAATTCCTGGGTGTTGCGCTCGGTGTGTTCGTTCGAAAAAAGGAATCGAAGGATGGGGATCTGGGACAACCCGGGAACTCCCGAAACCACCCGCCGGTCGTCGTCAGAAATAATCCCCGCGAGAACGTTCGCCTCACCTTCCTTCAGGGTAATTTCGTGCTCCACGGACCGGTTATTAAAGATCGGTTCGAGCAGGCCGTTGAAATTCTGCTGGCCCGCGATAGAAGATATTTCCACTTTCACGGTCAGCGTGATTTCCCGGTCGAGATGGACCTTAGGGGTGATGTCCAGATTCACACCCACGTCCTGATACTGGAATTGGCTGAAGATATTCCCGGCGGTGGCGCCACCCCCGGTAAAGGGAGTGAAGCTGCCCGTCGAGATGGGCACCTTCTGCCCAATTCGGATCTTGGCCAGCTTTCCATCGGAGGCACGCAGCTGGGGGTTTTGAAGCACCCGGGCCCTCGTATCGGAGAGCAAGGCCTGGGCTGTCGCGGAGGGAATCACTACGCTGAAGCTTCCTCCAGCCAGATGTCCCAGCCGGTTGACCGGGACTGTCCCGGGGGATGCTGAGGTGGTGGTGCCGCCGGTCGTGGTTCCCGAAGTCGTCCCGCCCGTGACGGTTGCGTTCCCGGTCAGCGCATTATTGAATGAGGCGGACGTTCCCACTCCGGCGCTGCTCCCGAAGAAAGGGCTGATCCCAAGGTCCCGGATGCGGTCCCGATCGGCCTCCATTACCGCAACGTCAATAATAACTTCGGGCTTTGCCTTGTCGATCGATTGCACGATCTTTTCGGCGATGGCGACCTTGTCCGGGGTATCGCGAATGATAATGGCATTGAGGGCATTGGACTGGACGATGTTTCTCAGGGAAAGCAACTGACGAAGCGCATTCACGGTTTCGGTCAGGTCGGTAGCCGCCAGCGAGTTGGAGAGATAGATCGTCTTGATGACCTGATCCTCATAATCCCGGCGTTTGCTCTGGTTGTCGGGGATCACCAGCAAGGTGTTGGCGCTCAGCGGCTTCCAGAACGTCCTCGTCTTAATCTGCATGATTTCGAGCGCTTCCAACAACGTCACGTTATTCAGTTCGATGGTAAGGCGTTCCTGACCCTGGGCGCGCTCCCAGTCGGGGTCGAAGACCACGTTGATGCCGGCCAACTTCGAGATCGTTTCGTACACGCGTTTGCTGGTGTCGGTGACTTTAAGCGTGATCGGCGTGGTGATGACCGGAGAAAGCTCAACGGCGCGCGAGGGATTGGTCTCATTTTGTTTCATCAGGCTCTGAATCTCGGGAACCTGCTTGGCGGGACTGGGATTCTCAAGGAACCCTTTGACGCGAGCGTAATCGTCGCGGGCGACATCGTTCGCTCCGTCGATGGTGAAGGCCTTTTCGTATTCAGCCATGGCCTCCGCATACTTCTGGGCTTTTTCAAGTTTCTGCCCGTTCTCGTAATGAATTATTCCGGCTTTCAGGCGGGCACGATCATAGTAGACCTTGTACAGGAGATTGTTGGGATTCTTCTCCAGAGCCTTTTTGAAATCGATCATCGCCTGGTCGAAATTCTTTGCCGCTTCCTGCTCTTTACCCCTTCGAAACTCAGGGTCCCCGCCGCATCCCGACAGCCCGGCGGCAAGACTAACGAGGATCAGTACGGAAAACCATCTCAAGGGTTGAAATCTCACAAAAATTGCTCCATGGATAAAAGGTTTCCTGCCAGTGATTGGGGTATGCGTTGTGATTTATCCTTCGATGAGAGCGCGTTAACTGTCTTGCTAACATCAATTTTGACGAAGAATATCACGGAAAAGTTTGCCTCACAACAAATTCTTTGACACTCTGCGCGGCGCCGCGCTACACTGCGAGCGCCTCCAGAAAGCGCAAAGGCGCTCATTTTTTGCATGTTAGATCCATTGTGGTGAGGACTATGAAGGGTGTGGTGTTGGCAGGCGGACTCGGGACCCGGCTTTATCCTTTGACTCGCGTTACGAACAAGCACTTGTTGCCGGTGTACAACAAGCCCATGATCTACTATCCCATTCAAACACTGGTAGATGCAGGGATCACCGACATCATGATTGTGACGGGCGGCAACCATGCGGGCGAGTTTCTCAAGCTCCTGGGGAATGGCAAGGAATTCGGGTTGCGGCATATAAATTACACGTACCAGGAGGGCGAGGGGGGCATTGCGCAGGCCTTGTCCCTGGCGGAATTTTTTGCTGACGGGGACTCGATCTGCGTCATTCTGGGTGATAACCTCCTGGAGAAGTCCATTCGGGCCTCGACGGAGTGCTTTCAGAAACAAAAACAGGGGGCGCGAATCCTTCTGAAGGAAGTGACGGACCCGGGACGATTTGGGGTGGCACACCTGGACGGCAATCGCGTCGTCGCCATCGAAGAAAAACCCAAGGTCCCCAAGTCAAACTATGCCGTCACCGGCGTTTATTTTTACGATGCGGAGGTGTTTGAGATCATCCGCACGCTCAAGCCTTCGGGACGCGGCGAACTGGAAATCACCGACGTCAACAATGCCTACATTGCCCGGGGCACGATGGCCTACGACATCCTGGAGGGTTGGTGGACTGATGCGGGGACCTTTGAGTCCCTGTTGCGCGCCAACCAGCTCGTCGCACAACCGCGTGTCAGTGCGGCGGTGAACACAGCCGAGTTGTGAAAGCCGCCCGCGCGTCTCATTCCGGATTCGCGGACCTTGTTTTTCATGCCTGGCTGCAGGGAAGACCCCTCCTTCGGCATCTTGACGGATGCCCGAGACCCCGCGCTTCCAATGAACCCGCAAGCGCATGAACTCCAATCCCAACGTCGGCAGCATGCTCAAACGAAAGAATAGGATCACCGCGATCGTCCTGGCGCTGTTGGAGAGCGCCTTGAGCGCCTTGAGCTTCGTCATCGCCTTCGGGGTCCGCCGGGCATTGCCGTTCCAGCGGGAGATTTACCCCCTGGGTGAGTACAGTAGTTTGCTGGCGGCGATTCTGATTCTGTGGGCGATCATCGCCGTCCTGCTGGATGCTTATCGCGTCGTGGAACGGCAGGAGAACATTGTCAGCGTCCGTAAAGCAGTCCAGCAGGTTGCGATTGGAGGCGGCCTGGTGTTTGTTATGGTGGCCGCCCTGAAGCTGGACCTGAGCCGTTCGCTCATCGGTATCTTCCTCATCATCAACCTCCTTTCACTTTCCGTCTTTCGCGTCTCCACGAAGCGGCTGCGGCGGGCTGTGCGCAAACGATTCGGGGGATTCCAGTACTTTATTGTCGTCGGGACCAGCGACGAAGGCCTGGCAATCGCGCGAATGATCCACGATCACGAAGTTCTAGGGGCCAAACTCTCAGCTATCGTCCGCGTCTCGAATGGGGAAGAGAACATCGAGAAGGCCCAGGCCATCTGTCCTACCCTGAAGACAATTGAAGAGCTCCCCGAGCTGGTCCATGGGCGCGTGGTTGATGAGATCATCTTCGCCGTGCCGAAGGAAAAACTGGCCGGCCTGGAGGAAATCTTCCTTCTCTGCGAGGAGGAGGGGGTCAAGACCCGGATCCTGTTGAACCTCTTCCCTCATGTCATCTCGAGAATGCAGTTGGACTGGTTGGAATCGACGCCGTTGCTGACCTTTTCGACCACTCCCGACAACGAATACCTCCTCTTCTTGAAACGCAGCTTTGATTTTTGGGGGGCGTTGGTTTTGGCAGTTATTTTTTCACCGCTGATGCTGGTGGTGTCTCTCCTCGTCAAGCTCACTTCGCGTGGACCGGTGATCTTTCGGCAAACACGATGCGGACTGGGGGGACGGCAATTCACGCTTTACAAGTTCCGTTCCATGGTGGAGGGGGCCGAGGCCCAGAAGTCGGGGCTCGAAGCGCTGAACGAACTGGATGGGCCGGTCTTCAAGGTTTCCAATGACCCGCGCTGCACCCCGGTGGGACGCCTGCTTCGGAAGCTTTCCATCGATGAGTTGCCTCAATTGATCAATATCCTGAAGGGGGACATGTCGTTTGTGGGACCGCGGCCCCCTCTGCCTGATGAGGTGGCAAAGTATCGCCGGTGGCAGCGCCGGCGTCTGCGCATGCGTCCCGGATTGACTTGTCTGTGGATCCTGGAAGGCCGGAGCAATCTGAATTTCGAGCGGTGGATGCAACTGGATCTGGAGTACATTGACAACTGGTCGATATTCCTCGATTTGAAGATTCTCCTCAAGACGGTTCCAATCGTCCTTTCCATGCGCGGCGCACACTGAGCTGGCTCATTTCATCCCTCCCTCCCCACCCCCACCCGAATTCAATGCCGAGATTCCGCGGGAATATCCTTGTCCGGTGTGATAAAATTTGTGAAGGCGGCCTTGGCGGGGCATTAACCGGAAAGGCGCTGAAGAGGTCGATCTGGCATTCCGGCCCTTCGAAT
The DNA here is from genome assembly GCA_020073085.1 of Terriglobia bacterium. Classification (NCBI taxonomy): domain Bacteria; kingdom Pseudomonadati; phylum Acidobacteriota; class Terriglobia; species Terriglobia bacterium. The sequence continues at coordinate 10,922 of JAIQFV010000024.1, forward strand.
AGGATCTTCAGTGGTAACTCTTCGAAGGATCTGAAGACAATCTGGGGCGTGATCTTGCGAGGGACGGGGTATCAGATCCGACCGGGCCAGAGGCCGTCCGGGGAAGCAATCAGGGGCGGATGTCGCAGTGCCAGGAGGGGAGAATTATCATGAGGATTAAATCAGCTCTTAAGAGCTGGGTGGGTTGTTTGATTTGTTTTGGAATGTTGGGTGCTGTCCCGGTTTACTCCCAAACGGCCGCCTCCCCCGTGCTGTGGCAGGATTCAAAACTGTCGGTTCAGTTTGACAACGCCACGATTTCGCAGGTTCTCAATGCCATTTCACGTGCCACCGGGATCAAACTCTCGGTTGATCCAAGCGTGGCCAACGTTCAGCAGAGTATTTCCTTCAGGGACCTCTCACTTCGGGAGGGAGTCTTGAAGGTTCTCGAAGGCAGCGGAATTGATTTCATCGTTGTGGGAACCCCTCAGTCTCCTCAAAGCGTTAGTCAAGTGCTCCTGCTTGGGCTTTCGCCGAAGGGCCCGGTGATTCCGTCGGTTGCCAGTGTTCCCGCTGCGCCTGCGGGACAATTTCAGAGGCCGAATCCGTTCGCCTCGGCGACCCCCCAGAATCCCTTTTCCGGGCAAGCCGCCCCGGAGCAGGCAGGACCTCCCCAAGCAGATTCGGGAGGTTTTCTGCCATTTCCTGAGGCAAGTGACAATCCGAATGGGACAAATCCCCAAGCCCCGCCTGCTCAGAATCCGGTGCCACCGAATCCCTTTAATCCAAACCCGTCTGCCAACCCCCCTGCTCAGCCGCCTTCTCCTACGGCGCCTGTGCCGGATCGACGGGCGCCGGGAACGCCCCCGGTTCGTCGGTAACCGATTTTCCTGAAATGTTTTCTTTGTCCTGCGGTAGAATGAATACCGAAGCACGGCCTTTGACTATTCAGCCACGGTTGGGGTGAACTCACCCTTACTACCGTCTCTCAGTGATCCCTTTCTAACCCGGATTCCGAATTTGAGGCTTACGTTTGGATGCTGCCCTCTCGAAGAGCGCCGCGAAGGTCAAAAGGGGGTTAGGCGAAGGAGCGGAATGAATGCAACCATTCCTCTGCCTTTTGGGGGAGAGGGGCGTGCTGAAAGTTGGGATTAGGACCTCATGCAGCATACGTTCGAGAACAAGGTATTTGCCTTTAACCGGGCAGCTTCCCACAACTATTTTCTCTTCGACCGGTATGAGGCCGGCATTGCACTGCGTGGAACGGAGGTGAAATCGATCCGGGAAGGCCGCGCCAATCTGAAGGACAGCTATGCGCAGGTGAAAGCCAATGAAGTGTGGCTGCTTAATTGTCATATCAGCCCCTATTCTCACGGCAACCGGCAGAATCATGATCCCTTGAGGGCGCGGAAATTGTTGCTGCACAAGAATGAGATTCGACGCCTCATTGGAAAAACCGTGGAACGGGGATTCACATTGGTCCCCTTGCAACTGTATTTGAAGAAGGGAAGGATCAAGTGTGAATTCGCACTGGCCAAGGGCAAGCACACGCACGACAAGCGCGAGACCCTGCGGCGTAAAGAGTCGGATCGGGAGGCCCGTGCCGCCATGCGACGGCGAGGAAAGAATTAGATCGGGGCCGGTGATCTCCACGATGACCATCAAGAAGTGGAAACATAAACTGAAGCACACACACTCTCTTATTTTGGAGAATCGTATTTATGAAATTTGATCTGACGTCCAAGAAGTTCAGTGATTTGCAGGTCGAAGCCCTGGTGGTCTACGTATTTGAGAAGGAACCCGAGTTGAAAGGGAGCATCCGCGATGTGGATCGGGTGACCGGCGGCCTGATTACGTCTCTCTTGTCGAGCAAGGAGCTGACCGGGAAACTCTTTGAGTACGCCTACGCCCGAAACCCGCAAGGACTTCAAGCAAAGCGGATCTTTGTTTTCGGGGCCGGGAAGAAAGAGGCTTTTGATCTGGGACAATTGCGAAAACTGGCGGGAGCGATTGCGCGAACCCTGCGCTCAAAGTCGATTTTGGATTTTGGCCTCCTCAAGCGCAGTGCCTTTGACAGTGCGGAGGCTGCGCAGGCGGTGGTCGAGGGAATCATCCTGGCCCACTTCGATATTGATCGTTACAAGACCGACAATGAGCCCAAGAATCCGATCCAGACGGTGTGGCTGGTGGGCGGAGACATGGCGAGGAAGTCCGCTATCCTTCAGGCCATCGAGCGGGGGCAGATTATTGCGGAATCTCAAAATTTTGCGCGCGAACTGATCAATGAACCTTCGAATAAACTCACGCCGACGCGACTCGCGGAACGGGCGGCTGCCATGGCCGTAGAATTCGGCTTGCACATCGAAGTCCTGGAACAGAAGGAGATGGAGAAGTTAGGGATGGGCGCTTTATTGAGCGTCGCCCGCGGCAGCGAGGAACCTCCCAAACTGATCGTCTTGACCTACGACCCTCCGGGCGTCGAACATCCTTCCAAGACGATCGGGCTGGTGGGGAAAGGGATTACGTTCGATACCGGAGGCATCTCCTTGAAACCTCCTGAGGGAATGGAAAAAATGAAGTATGACATGAGCGGCGCTGCCTCTATGATCGCCGTGATGCGGGCCCTCGCGCTGTTGAAACCCAAGACCAAGGTGATTGCCACAGTCCCGGCCACGGAGAATATGCCCGGCGGGAAGGCCCAGAAGCCCGGGGATGTTCAAAGCGCCATGTCTGGAAAAACCATTGAGGTCATCAACACCGACGCTGAAGGCCGGTTGGTCCTGTCCGATGCCATCTGCTATGTAAAGAAGCTGGGAGCGACGCACCTGATCGACATGGCCACCTTGACCGGCGCCGTGTCGATTGCCCTGGGAGATGTACGGGTGGGCGTCATGGGGAACCACCAGAAGTGGATGAACGCGTTCCTCCGGGCGGCAGAGGAGTGTGGGGAAAAGATGTGGCAGTTGCCCATGGACGTCGAGTATGGAGACTTAGTCAAGAGCAAGATCGCTGATTTAAAAAACACGGGAGGCCGCTATGCCGGAACCATTACGGCGGCCAAGTTTCTGGAGGCTTTTGCCGAGGACACGCCCTGGATCCACCTCGATATTGCCGGCACGGAGTGGCTCGAGGAGGCCAAGCCCTATTGTTGCGAAGGCCCCACGGGCGTTGGCATCCGCTCGGTCATTCAGACCGTGTGCGGGCAGAAATGAGGGGAGGTGTCAGGTGCCGGGTGTCAGGTGTCAGGGGAGAGGCGGGAGGTTATAGGTAATAGGGAAGGAAGCCGGAAGTCAGAGGCCGGAAGCCAGAGGCCAGAAGCCGGAAGTCGGAGGCCGGAAGCTGGAAGTCGGAGGGCAGAAGCAAAAGCCCTGTTCTTGACTGTGGTTTCCAGGCCTCCTCTTTGTTTGGAATTTGGAAATTGTTTGGAATTTGGAGTTTTGACTTGTTTCTTGAACTTTGAACTTGGAACTTTGAACTGGGTTTTTGGACTTTGGACTGATTTTTGAACTTGAAACTTTGAACTGTGTTTTTGGACCTTGGACCTTGGACTTTGGACTGATTTTTGAACTTTGAGCTTTGAACTTGAAACTTTGAACTGGGTTTTTGGACTTTGGACCTTGGACTTTGGACTGATTTTTGAACTTTGAACTTTGAACTTGAAACTCTGAACTGTGTTTTTGGACTTTGGACCTTGGACCTTGGACTTTGGACTGATTTTTGAACTTTGAACTTTGAACTTTATGCCCCACGACACTCATTTTTTCGGCAAAGGGATTTTCCATGCACTGGACGGGAAGCTCCAGGAGTTTCGCGAGAAGAGAGTCGATCCTGAGATAAACGGCCGATATGAGTTGATTCTTTCGACCGAGTGGGCCTCCAACGACTGTCAGCTGGATGAAGTACCGGCATCCCAACTGGAAAGGGCCATTGAAAATCATCAAGACGCAACCGCCCTCCTCATGTCACGCCCTGAGGCGATTGTCCAAGTCCTCCCTCTGATCAAGGACGTCCATTCGATGATGATGGAAGGTCTCAGTGATGAGGCCGGGCAGTTCCGCAGCGGTGGAATCGCCCCGCTCTCCGTCGATCACCAGCCGCCCGATGCCGACGGGATTGAGGCGGCGATGGGTCGGCTTGAGGAGTGGGTTTCGGCGGACAGCTTCCTGGAATTGCATGCCGTTCAACGGACTGCTCTGGTGCTTGTCCGTCTTCTCGATATTTATCCATTCACCGACGGGACCCCTCGCACCTGTCGCGTTATGGCCAGCTCCTGCTTGATTTCGGCTGAATTTCCTCCGGCGATTTTTCAATTCAGGGAGGCCTCCTTGTATCAGCAGGCCATTCATTCGGGCTTGGCGATGGATACGACCGGGCTGACGGCCCGAATCGCTGCCTCCGTCGTCCGCACCTTGGACTATTGCCTCACGGGAACCCTTCCATCCCCGGTAACTTGACACCCCGTTTATTCGGAGTAGAATGGGCGGGCTCGATAGCAAGGTAAGCAAGTGAGATGTGAGATCCGTGCCGCCTAAATCCGCCGACTGCGGATGTGGGGGAACCGTAGAAGAGGGGTGAATCCCCGGCCTTTGAGCCGGGGAAGAGTACTTTCAAGCTCGAACCCGTCAGCTAACCCCGCCGGCGAATGAAGATTCCTGGGATCTTTACCTGATCGGCGCGATCGATTTTTTTCAGGAATCAAAAAATTTGGAAGGGCATGATTGAAATCAGGGAATCCATATGTCCACAGCCACCCTGTGGATTTTTTTTGCCTATTCACTGAAGCAGCTCGGGGTGGCTCGAGACGATCCCCGGGGGCTCTTTTCCAGATGGCCGAACGCAGAGGGGTGCCGGCCTTCCCATTCTTGCTTTGGAGCGCACCCGTGTTCAATTCTAGATCCCGAGTAAGGAGTTGCCCTTGAGCACTCATGCGCCACAGGCTCCAGGTGAAGCCGTCGAGCTCCGGCGTGATGTGACCATCTGGGGGTCCTTCATGTGGGGCTACGCGGATGTCGGGGCCGATATCTACACGGCCCTCGGTCTGGTCATTGCGGCCTCGCAGGGGATGGCGAGCGTGGCGTTTGCCATCGCTGGGCTGGTTTATATCTGCATCGGACTGGCTTACACCGAGCTTGCCTCGGCATATCCTGTGGCGGGCGGCGGCCATTACTTCGCACTGCGCGGTCTCGGCGATTTCTGGGGATTTGTGGCGGGCTCCGCCCTCCTGCTCGATTATACAATTGATATTTCACTCTTTGCCGTGGCCTCCGCAGGGTATTTCCTTTCTTTCTGGTCCAAGATCGTGACGCATGCCGACCGGGTCAAGCACAATATCCAGTTCACCGCGAACTTTGTTGTGTACGACTGGGTCATGGTCGTGGTGGCGCTGGGCTTGATCCTGTTTTTGGTCTGGCTCAACATCCGCGGAATGAAGGAATCGTCCCTGTTCAACGAGATTCTCGGAGCAATCGATATCGTGACGGAATCCATGCTGGTCATGTGCGGCTTTCTTTTTGCCTGGAAGCCGGAGCTGATCATTTCTCAATTTCTCGAAACGTGGCGGCATTTTGATCTGCATCAATTTGCCTACGGGACCTCTCTGGGCATCATCTGTTTTGTGGGTCTGGAGTCGATCTCCCAGGCAGCGCAGGAGACCCGCCGTCCTGCCACCATCATTCCCCGGACTTCCATTACCCTCATCTTCACCGTCTTCATTTTTGCCGTGGCGTTCTCCAACCTGAGCCTCGGGGTTTCCAGCTGGCAAAGTTTCAGGGATCACCTGGAGGACCCGGTGGCCTTTCTGGCGACGCTCATCCCGTTCATTGGGATCATTGCCGGTCCCTTTGCCGCATTTCTGGGCATGACCATCCTCGCGATCTCCGCCAATTCAGGGATCATGAGCGCCTCCCGGCTCACTTTTTCAATGAGTCAACTGAAACTGTTGAGCCCCTGGTTTGATAAAGTCCATCGGCGATACCGCACGCCCGCACGGACCATCATGTTCTTCTCGGGCTTAGGCATCTTGTTCGTTGTCGCTTCGGCCTTTACGCCCCAAATCATCGACACCCTGGGCAACATGTATGCTTTTGGCGCGACCCTGGGGTATATCATCGTGTTCATCTCATTGATCAAGCTGCGATTCGCCGATCCTTACACACCGCGGCCGTACAGGGTCCCGCTGAACCTCCCTTGGAAGCGTGATGAGGGTCGGGCGATTCAGATCCCGATCCTGGGCTTTATTGGTGCGTTGGGCGTGAGCATGATATTCTTTTTTGTAGTCTACACTCACGCCATTGGGCGCATCGCAGGGCCGGCCTGGGTCATTCTGTGTTTATCGTATTATCTCTATTATCGCCGGAGGATTGGATTGCCCATTCTGGGAAGCGTCAAGCACAACTGGGAGCAGGAGCAAATCCAGGTGCTGACGTCGGCGGAGGAATTTGATTTGCTGGAACAATACAAGCTGGCACTCCTCGAGCGCGACAAGATGCTCCGGAAGAGAGCTGAGACAACGCCGTGACCGCCTCAGGCAGCCAAGGTCGAGGATCCGTGATGAAAGATATTCAAAGCAGTCCGGTTGAACCCGGGGGCAGGCTCCCCTGGTCGGATCGGTTCAAATGGTTGAATGCCTATATTTTCATCCTCTGTGGTATCGTGATGATTTATCGCACCTACCGCTCACCCGCGACCTGGCTGGTTATGCTCACCGGCATTTTGTTCCTTGTATTCGGTGTCTATCGACTGCGGCTAATTCGCCGTGTACTGGATAGAGAGCACCCTTTGCCGATGGCAAGGGAGAAGGGCCGCGTGTCTTCCCGGTTTTGACAAGACCATGCCTCCATCACTCGCTTTACATCCCCTGGGTATCTTCATCGCAGTCGTCTTCTTCGTCTCGATGTCCTCGATCCTGTGGTGGATGCTTCATCCGCCACCCCAGCTTGAGGCGGCAGTTGCGAAAGCGCGCCGCTCCATCAGCGCCCTGCGCCGCATCATGGTCACAACGCGCGGCATGCGGTACGATGACCGGGCCGTCGAACTGGCGTGCCGGTTAGGGCAAGAGCAGAAGTCGGAGATTGTTGTTACTTACATCATTGAGGTGCCTCTGACGCTGCCGCTGGGCATCACGCTGGACCAGGAAGAAACCAAGGCGCAGGAAGCGGTGACCCGGGCCGCGAATATCGTGAAGCTCCACGCGCTGCCGGCCAAGAAGAACATCGAGCGCGATCGCGAGGCGGCGCGCGGAATTTTGCGGGCGGCCAAGGAAATGGATGTCGACCTCCTGATCCTCTCCATTGATCCGCACAAGACCGCCCTGAAGAAATTTGCCGGAAAGACGACAGAACGGATCCTGAGCGACGCGCCCTGCGAAGTCATCGTGGACCATATTCCGGTGAGCGAGTTAGCCCTGAGCCCGCCGCAGGCCTGAGGCCTGGGTTTTCGGAGACCCCGAAATCCCCGGGTTTTCACGGCGTCGTGGGAGCCGAGAAAGGGAACGGAAAGAATTCATGCGAATCCTCATTGTGGGTTTTGGACGGGTGGGGACCCAGCTTGTCCAGCAACTCAACCCCAAGGAACACGAGGTCATCGTCATTGACCAGGAGCGCCATCTGGCCGATCACCCGCTGGCTTCAGTGCCCACCCGCCTCATTATTGGCGACGCGATCGATGCCGAGGTGCTACGCGAAGCGGGCATTGAAGACGCGGAGGTTCTGTTTGCGACGACGCGCGACGAAAACACCAATCTGATGGTCGCCCAGATGGCTCGAATAGTCTTCAATGTTCCCAAGGTGCTCGCCATGATATACGACCCCAGCCGCGAATTGAGTTACCACGAGGCCGGGATCGAGACCTTTTGCCTGACCGTGGCGGGTGCTCAGTACCTGGCCTCCCAAATCACGAAATCCCCGCTGTCGGATCTCAAGGGGGCCTGGAAGAAGGCGCACGACGAGATGATCAAGCAGGTCAAGGAGCCCGTCAAGAGCGTGGCGACGCAGGGGGGAAATTATTACATCATCATCCTGGGCGGGAGCCTGGTGGGGTATTACCTCGCCCGGAATTTAATGGCAAAAGGGCATGAGGTGACCATCATCGAGGACGACCCGGAAAAATACAACGCCATTATTCATCAGATCGACTGCAACGTTATTTTTGGAGACGGGTCCACCACACCCATCCTCGAACAGGCGGGCGCGAACCGGGCGGATGTATTCCTGGCAGTAACGAACCACGATCACGACAACCTGATTGCCTGCCAGGTGGCGAAATCCCGGTTCGGCGTCAAGAAGACCATCGCCCGCGTGAAGAACCCGAGGAATGAGCCGATCCTTCAACGGCTGGGCGTGGACGTGACGGTCAGTTCCACCGGCATCATCGCGCAGATGATCGAGCGGGAACTACCGATGAGCACCATCAAGACGCTCCTGGACTTTAAGGCAAGCCAGTTGGAAATGGTGGAATACGATTTGGAAGACAAGTCTCCGGTGATTGGCCGGCAGATCCGGCAGCTCACGATGCCCAAGGATTCCAATATCGTCACCATCTTGCGCGCCAAGGATGCAGTCGTACCGCGCGGCGATACCGTTTTTGCCCGGGACGATGTGGTCCTGGTCCTCATGAAGGAAGCCGTTGAACCCGAGGTGAGACGGGTCTTGTTGGGATAACCGCTCATGCAGATTGCGATCATGGGCATCCGGGGCATTCCGGCGAACTATGGCGGGTTCGAAACGTTCGCCGAGGAGTTGGGCTGGCGACTGGCTGCGCGGGGGCATGAGGTCACCGTCTACGGCCGGTCCCATTACGTCGATCCCAACCTTACTTCCTACCGCGGGGTTCACCTCACCGTCCTGCCGACAATCCGGACCAAGTACTTTGATACAGTTGTCCATACCTTTCTTTGTGCCCTCGATTCCCTCAGTAAGAACTACGACTGCGTGCTGATCTGCAACGCCGCCAACGCCCTTTTTTCCTGGGTGCCGCGTCTCACTGGGGCGCGGGTGGCACTCAACGTGAATGGGTTGGAACGCAAGCGCAAAAAATGGAATGCGGCCGGGCGTTTTTACTACCGTATTTCCGAGCGGCTTTCCACCCTGCTCCCCGACGCTATTGTGACCGACGCCGTGGCCATTCAGGAATACTACCTTTCCCGCTACGGCGCTGATTCAACCTTCATCCCTTATGGGGCCACCGTGGAGCATGACGCGAGCGAGGGGACCCTCACCCGCCTGGGCCTCGAGCCGAAACGCTATTTCCTTTATGTGAGCCGTCTCGAGCCTGAAAATAATGCCCATCTTGTCATTCGCGCGTATGAAAAGGCCGACACCCGGCTGCCGCTGGTGATCGTGGGCGATGCCCCCTACAGCGCCGACTATGTGTCCGGTCTGAAGACCACCCGGGATCCCCGCATCCGTTTTGCAGGCGCCGTCTACGGCCTGGGCTATCATGAACTGCAGGCGAATGCGCTGTGCTATATTCATGCCACGGAGGTGGGAGGCACCCATCCCGCCCTGGTGGAGGCGATGGGCCACGGCAACGCCGTCATTGTTCACGATACCGCTGAAAATGAGGAGGTCGTGGGGGAGGCGGGGATTCTCTTGGACATGAACGAGGAGGCGAAGTTGGTGGAGGCGTTGCAGGGGATGGCCGACGGGAAATTCGACGTGCACCGGCTTGGCATGCTGGCACAACAGCGCGTCGAGAGCGGTTATTCCTGGGATGCCATCACTACGGCTTACGAAAAACTGTTTGACTCCCTCATGAGAAACTAGATACTTTAACTGTCTTGGGATTTATACACCGCTGAGACGCAGAGGACGCTGAAGTTGTGGGGTTAAAGCTCCGGTAGCCTAGGCATCTTTTTTGCCGGGCGCTTTTGCGGGCATTCACACAAGATCCCCCGGTGAGAAGAGCGCTCACCGGGGCTACCAAATCATGTATTTTGCGTGAGTGCTGCGAAAGGCCCACGGCACAGAAATCCGCTCCGCAGCGGGCACAGGGGTTACCAAATGAGTCGGCGACCTCGGCGTCTCTGCGTTAATAAATGTCCTAAAATAAGGAGAATTAATGATAGACGGGGTTCGAGTCAAGGCGTTGAAGGTTATTCCTGATGAACGGGGCCGGTTAATGGAAGTCCTGCGCAATGATGACGATATTTATATCAAGTTCGGCCAGATCTACGTCACGACGGCGTATCCCGGGGTCGTAAAAGGGTGGCATTATCACAAGAAGCAGATCGATAATTTTGTGGTTGCCCGGGGGATGATGAAGCTGGTGCTTTACGATTCGCGGAAGAAGTCCAAAACTTATCGCGAAATCAACGAATTCTTCATGGGGGAGCACAACCCGATCCTGGTGCAGATTCCGGCGTGGGTGTTTCATGGATTTAAGTGCATCAGCGAAACCGAGTGCATCGTCATTAACGCACCGACCGAGGTCTATCATTACAAGAACCCGGATGAATTTCGCGTCCCGTACAACAGCCGGAAGGTTCCGTATGATTGGGATATTCAGATGGGGTGAATGAGGTTTCGGGTGTCAGGCCGAAGGTCCGCCGGCTTTTTGGCGGCTGCCAGGGGGTAGGTAATAGGTGATAGGTAATAGGTGATAGGTGGTAGGGGAAGGAAGCCAGAAGCCTGAGGCCAGAAGCCAGAAGCCTGAGGCCAGAAGCCAGAAGCCTGAGGCCAGAAGCCAGAGGCCAGAAGCCAGAGGCCAGAAGCCTGAGGCCAGAAGCCAGACGCCGGAAACCTGAAGTTAGAAATCAGAGCTCGGAAGCCTGAAGCCGGAATTCTTCTGTAGGGGCGCACTGATGTGCGCCCTCTTTTAAGTCGGAAGTGAGATAAAAGACAACAGAAGTCAGAAGTCGGTGGTTAGAGGTCAGAAATCGTAGGTTGGAAGTGTGAAGCCGGAAGCCCGATGTCGGAATTTAGAAATCAGATTCCTGACCGGATAACTAAGAACATAAGAATGAAGAGTCGACCTCTTACTCGGGAGCGAGTAGAACTTCTATCCGACTTCTGACTTCCGACGTCAGGCTTCTGGTATCCGGCCTCTTGCTTCCGACCTCTGGCGTCGGACTTCCGACTTCCGGTTTCCGGCGTCTGGCTTCTGGCCTCTGGCTTCGGTTGAGGTCTCAGGGCCACCGCAAGAAAGTATTCGTAGAGCATTTGGCTGGATCGAACTCATGAAAATCCTCGTCACCGGCGGAGCAGGCTTCATCGGATCGAATTTTATTCGGTTCATGCTCGAGAGCTATACTGATACAGAGATTGTGAATCTCGACAAGCTCACTTACGCCGGAAACCTCGATAACCTCAGGGACCTGGAGACGCATCCTCACTACACCTTTGTCCGCGGCGACATTTGTGATCGCACCCTTGTTGAAAAGCTTGTGTCCGCCGGGCTGGACGCCGTGGTGAATTTCGCCGCCGAAACTCACGTGGATCGTTCCATTGAGGATGCGCGGTCGTTTATTGAAACCAATGTTTTGGGGACCCATTGTCTGCTTGAAGCAGCCCGCGGGAACAAGGTCGCTCGATTCCTCCAAATTTCCACCGATGAAGTTTACGGCTCACTTCCCGATACCGGCTTTTTCACTGAAGAGACTTCGCTCCGTCCAAACAGCCCTTATGCGGCATCAAAGGCTGCCTCGGATTTATTGGTGAAGGCCTACGTGCACACCTTCGCGTTTCCGGGCATTATCACGCGTTGTTCCAACAATTATGGTCCGTATCAATTTCCCGAGAAATTTCTTCCCCTGATGATCAACAACGCGCGGCAGGGAAAACCCTTGCCTGTTTATGGGGATGGCCTTTACGTCCGGGACTGGTTGTTTGCCCGCGACCATTGCCGGGCCATTGATCTCGTGCTGCGCCGGGGTCGGGCGGGCGAGGTCTACAACATCGGCGGAAACAATGAATGGCGAAACATCGATATCGCCAAATTAATTCTCCGCCACCTGGGGCAGCCGGAGTCGCTTCTCACTTTTGTGAAAGACCGGCCCGGCCATGACCGGCGTTATGCTATCGATGCCAGCAAGATTTTTCGTGAGCTGGGCTGGAAACCCGAGACCCCGTTTGAAGAAGGGCTCCGGGCGACCATCGGCTGGTATCTGGAGAATAAGACCTGGCTTGACAAAGTCACGAGTGGTGAATATCGGAATTACTATGAGCGCATGTACAGCAATCGTTAAAAAGGGCAGGCTATGATTGCCGTTCGCGCGGAACACCTTTCGAAGAGCTATCGCATTTATTCCAAGCCCTCGGCGCGTCTGCAGGAACTCCTCTCGTTCAACCGGCTGAATCGCCATAAGGATTTCTGGGCGGTGGAGGATGTCAGCTTCGAGGTGGAGCGGGGCACGACCGTTGGCATCATCGGCGTGAATGGCTCGGGGAAATCCACACTGCTTCAGCTCGTGGCCGGCATTTTGCAGCCCTCCCGCGGGACGGTGACGACTCAGGGGAGGATCTCGGCCTTGCTGGAGTTGGGTTCAGGTTTTAATCCGGAATTCAGCGGCCGGGAAAACGTTTTTATTAATGGGGCGCTACTGGGATTGAGTCGCGGTGAGATCGAATCCCGGCTGGGCTCCATCGAGCGGTTTGCGGAGATCGGCGAGTTCTTCGACCAGCCGGTCAAGACCTACTCGAGCGGCATGTTTGTGCGGCTGGCGTTTGCCGTGGCCATCAACGTCGAGCCGGAAATCCTGATCATTGACGAGGCGCTTGCCGTGGGCGACGGCATCTTTCAGCATCGCTGCATGCACAAGATCCTGCAGCTGAGGAACGAGGGGAAGACAATCTTCTTTGTGTCCCATGATAACTCCGCCATCAAACGGCTCTGCGACGAGGTGATCCTCCTCGACGGAGGCCGGCAGGTGGCGTCGGGCGACGCGGATTCGATGGTTCAGAAATATCTGGAGCTCATGTATACCCGGGAAAAGCGCTATGCCGCCGAGTTCAGCTCAAAATCGAATGGAGATTTCGGGGAGTCGAAGAACTTCTTTGATATTCCGCCGGAGGCGGTGGTCTCCACGATCCCCAACGTGGACCATCGCTTTGGAGACGGCCGGGCCGAGTTGCTGGGCATCGAGATTTCGGGCGAGGAGGGAATTCCGAAAAGGAGCTTTGCGCCCGGCGAGCGGATGCAGGTCAAGATCTCCGCGCGGTTCAAGGACGCCCTGGAAACACCCATCATTGGATTCATCATCCGCGACCCCTTGGGGGTTGATTTGTCGGCCACCAACACTGACTATGACAATGCGCCGCTGGGCCGGGTCAAGCCCGGGGAAATTCGCACGGCGGATTTTGAAGTTCAGCTGCCGCACCTCCGGCCGGGAAATTATTCTATCTCCCCCGCGGTCGCTGAGGGAACCGCCTTCCGTCACACCATGTGCGACTGGATCGACAATGCCGTGGTCTTTTCCATTGAAACCGGCGAATTGATCCACGGTTTGATGCGGTTCAACATTTCAGTTAAAGTGCATTAGTTGCGCTGTGCCTGTGCGGTGAATTCTATGACAGACTCGACCAAGACAGACTTGACATTTACCGGCGAGCGGTTTGTTCCCGGTGAAGGCGGGGCGCGGATCGCCTACGAGCATTATCACCGCTATTTTTTTGCGCAGAGCCTTGCCCATGGAAAGGTGGTCCTGGATCTCGGCTGCGGCGAAGGCTACGGCGCGAGCCTGCTCGCGGAAGTTGCCGAACACGTCACTGGGATCGATCTTTCGCCGGAGGCGGTTGAACACGCCCGCTTGCGCTACCCACGGGCGAATCTGAACTTCCTGTCTGGCGACTGTCGAAAGACCGGTTTGCCCGAACGGCACTTTGATCTTGTCGTCTGTTTCGAGATGATCGAGCACATCGCCGAGCACGAAGAGCTCTTGCGGGAGGTTCATCGACTGCTCAAGCCGGGCGGGGTGTTCGTGGTTTCTTCTCCGGACAAGGAGTTCTATTCCGATCGGGAAGGATTCGAAAATCCGTTCCACTTAAAAGAACTGTATCTCCGGGGTTTTGATGGTTTGCTGCGGAAGAATTTTTCACACGTTATCCTGTTTGCCCAAAGCCTGTGCCTGGGGTCCGTGTTGTGGAGAATCGCGTCGCCGTCAAAGGACGTCGAATACCGGCCTGAACTCATCGAGGTTGAAGCGAAACGGGAGAAATCGTCCCTCCGTCTGGCGCGGGTCGAAGGACACACCAAGTATGCCGTTGCGGTGTGCTCGGCGGAGCAGCTGGGACCTGAAGTGGAAGGCCTGGGGCTTTCCTGTTTAAACGACAACACCGAAACAGTTGCCAAAGAGCTGGAACAATATAATCGGGAACTCCTTGCGATGATCGACTCGTTGCATGGCCACCTCCGCAATGTCGGAAACCTGCTCATTGACAAGGATAATCGGATCGCCCAGCGGGATCTGGCCATCCAGGAAAAAGAAAATCATATCGCCGTGCTGCATCAGGTGATCGAAGGCAAGGATCGGACCATCACGGACAAGGATCAGGCCATTGTCGCCCGCGATCTACTTATCCAGGACAAGGAGGCGCGGATCATGGGCTTGGAGCAAGCAGTCCAAATCCTGCGCGATTTCGAGATCAAGGTCAAGAGCACCCTGATGTGGCGAGCCTACCGGGCATTTGTGCGCCCTTTGCGACTGCTATTCAGGCGCGGACCAGCCTCTTGAAGAACCACTCCGCTCGTTCAATCGATTTGTGACAAGAATATCCATTGTCATCCCCACGAAGAACGCAGGGCCTGAATTTGAGACCACCCTTGCGCGCCTGAGAAGCCAGGAGAGCGATGCCGAGACCGAATTGGTGATCATTGATTCGGGGTCGACAGATTCAACCGTTCCCCTCGCCGAGCGCTTGGGGGCAAACGTGTTGCACGTTCAGCCCAGTTCGTTCAACCACGGAGAGACTCGAAATCGCGCCATTCAGGAAGCGAGCGGAGAAATCATTGTCCTGACCGTTCAGGACGCCGTGGCGGCAGACACACAATGGCTGCGCCGGCTCACGGAGTGGTTCTCAAGCGATGCCCAAGTGGCCGGCTCCTTCGGAATCCAGGTGGCGCGGCCGGACGCCGATTTACTCGCCACCTGGGAAGTCGAGACGCACAATAAGATCTTTAATAAGGGAACCCGGGTCAAATCGCTCTCCTCCTGGGACGACTTCTTGCGTCGGGATTTCATGGGACGCTTTGACCTCGCCCTCTTCGATAACGTGAGTTCAGCCATCCGAAAGTCGGTGTGGCAGCAGATCCCCTTCAGGCCGGCTGAATTCGCCGAAGACATGGAGTGGGCGCTCGAGGTGATGAGGGCGGGTTACCGGATCGTGCACGAGCCCAAGGCGGCGGTGATTCACTCCCACACTCGGCCGGCCCTATACCGGTTGAAGCGGCACTTTGTGACTACCAAGCGAGTGATGCAAGTGCTGGAGTCTGAAGCGGAAGACTATTCACGCTACACGGATGTGACGCTGTTCAATGATATGCTGGCATTCGCTATACAAGTGGAGGAGTTGATCCAACGGGCACAAGACTCCTCGCCGGGGATGACCGTGGAGGTTCCACCACTCGAGTTCCGCCCCCTGAATGCCGTTACTCCCGCGATTGACAAGGAAGGACCGGGAATTGCAGCGGTCTTGAAGAAACTGTTTGGCCGCCTGACATCAGGGCGGGTGGTTGTTCCCCCGGGTGTGCCTGCGAGTGAGGATCCCCTGCGTGGGAGCTTCAACTTTACCATGAAGGAATTGCTGAGGCGGTACCCTTCGTTGAAGCAGGAAGAACTCCAGTTTTTGTTTCTCAATGTGGCAGCACGTGCCGCCGGGGACGTGCTGAGTAAATATTATTATTGGTGCAACAAGAACCAGAAGCTCAGCGAGTCCATGAGAATGCTTGGCGCCAGCCTTTCCCAGGGAATTTAGATATGCCGTTGAAGGCCTCATGAAAATTCTTCAGGTGATTCACCAGTACCTGCCGAAGCATCAAGCTGGAAGCGAGATTTACACCCATTCTCTTTCAAAGGCACTGAAGCAACTCGGACACGAGGTCAGGGTCTTTGCCTTTGAGTATGGAGGCGGGCCCGACGGCGGACAGGCCCGCTGGGAAGAGTATGATTCCATTCCCGTCTACCGTGTTCATCACACTCCGGACGCCTGGGGTCGCCTCTACTGGATCGGACAAGCCGCCTATTCGTTCAAAGACGATTGGGTGGGGATGCGGTTTGGAGAGATGCTTAGGGAGTTTCGACCCGAAATCGTCCATGCTCAGCATTTGCACAATGTCTCCGGAGCCATCGTCCGCCACGCCAAACAGGCCCGAATTCCCGTGGTCATGACCTTGCATGATTATTGGCTCATGTGCCCGAGGATTAACCTGTACGACTACCAGAAACAGATTTGTACACATTCCTATGGCGGGTGGCGTTGTGGGCGCTGTATGGAACTATCCCCCCAGATGGGTCTTGACGCCCGGCTCTCGCACCTTTTTGCCCCGTTGTTTGCCTACCGTCGCCAGTATCTTCGGACGGTGATTCGAGAGATTGATTTGTTTATTTCCCCCTCGAATTTCTTGCGCCAGCATATGATTGAGTTTGGAATCCCTTCACGGAAAATCATCGCCTCCGATAATGGCTACGACGTCACACGATTCCTCGGGTACCAGAAGACTGAATCGTCCCAATTCCGGATCGGTTACATTGGATCCCAAATGGAACACAAGGGGATCCATCTTCTCATTGAGGCCTTCCGTCGACTGGAGGGGAACGCCGTGCTTAAATTCTATGGCGATACTATGGTTCAGCCGGAGTACGGGAGGCGTATCAGGGGGATGGCGCAGGGGGACCCTCGAATCCTCTTCTGCGGCCGGTTCGAGAATGACCGGATCGCCAAAGTACTATCAGAGATCGATGTCCTTGTGATACCCTCGCTGTGGTACGAAAATTCTCCTTTAACCATCCACGAAGCCTCCTTGGCTCGAGTCCCCGTGGTAGCGGCGGGCTTGGGTGGAATGGCCGAGTTTGTTCAGGACGGCGCGAATGGACTTCATTTTGAGTTTGGGAACAGTGAAGACCTCTACCGAAAGCTGTCGATGTTGGAGCAAGATCGGTCTCGGGTGGCCGCCCTCGACCAGTTTCCCGCAGTGAAGACGATTGAGGAGAATGCAGTGGAAATGGAACACCTCTATGAGACGCTTAAACGATCGGTATAATCGGCTGAAGGAGTTGAATGCCCGTTACGTGGACGAGCAGGAGTGCTCCCGCGCGGTGGTGTGTCACGGGCTGCCGGTTCACTTCACGGTCGAGAATACGAATCGCTGCAATCTGCGATGCCCGCACTGCCAGATTCACAGTCCGGAGTACAACTACACTTACGCAAAACGGCATGTGGATATGGAGATGGCCTTGTTTGAAAAGCTGGCTCGAGAGACTTTTCCTTGGGTGAAGCGGGTCTGCCTTTCCGTTTCTGGAGAGGCGATTATGTCGAGAAATTTTGATGCGGTGTGCGATGTGCTGGAGGCTTATGGGGTGGGCCTGGAAATCAATTCGAATGGCACGTTGCTGACAGAAAGGAACGTCCGGAAAATGCTGGGCTTGCTCCAGTGGGTCACAGTCTCCTTTGATGGGTTTCGAAAGGAGACCTTTGAAAAATGGCGCGCTGGGGCGGACTACGATCGAGTGATTGACAATGTCAAATCCCTGAATCGGCTTCGAGAAAGGCTTCCCGTAGGCCTTCGGCCGCATTTGAATTTCACGTATGTTCTCATGCGAGAAAACATCGAGGAATTTCCGGCGTTTGTAGATTTGGCCCACACGCTCCAGGCGGATTCAATTGCCGGAACTCATGTGGTGGTCTTCGACGAACACATGCGTAACCAGTCGTTGATTTATCACAAGGCCTTGGCGAATGAATGCCTGGGGCGAGCCCGAAGGCGGGCTGCCGAGATCGGACTGACTGCTTACCTCCCACCCGAATATGATCTGGCGGATGGCGCAACAGTCAGTCGCCTCCGAGCCGCATCCCGCGCGAGCGGACCCCCGCTGGATTGTTCCTTTCTATGGCGACGGAGTTACCTCGAACTCGATGGGGATGTTCCTACCTGTTGCGTCTCCGGTCGGCCGGTCGTGGATAATCTGAAAGAAAAGAGTTTTTGGGACATCTGGAATGGCCAAAATTACCGCTGGATGCGGGCCAGCCTGGGCAGTCAGAAGAAACTCGCGTGTTGTGCGAACTGCTGCATTGATCCTTTTCATATTCAAAGTGGCACCGAGCGGGCCTTCATTATTCCACAGAACAAAGCGAACAGCCGAAGTCAAGATGAGTTGTTGACGATGGTCCCCGCGGGAGGCCGATCATCATACGATGGTCCGCCGGGTACCGTCCTCCGGGCGAGTCTTTAAGTGTCAAATGTGACCGACCTTGGCGCTCCTCCCATGGGCGCAACTCCTTCTTTCCTCCGAAGAAACCTTTTCAACCGTTCGTTGAGGCCCCCGATTGCCACCCCCGCAGACACCAGGCTGCAAGGCTGCCGAATTGATGGAGGGCTCGGCGGGAAATTGACCCATCCAGATTCGATTCGAGAATCGGCATTTCTCAACTGAGAAGTGCGCCGGCGCCCCTAAAAACGCCAATGGGAGTGTCGGCCATAGTTTCCGGTGGATATCATCCAAGCGACCCCGTGACGAAAGCTGGGGATTTGTCTTTGGATCCTAAGGTTTTTTGGGACGCTACTATCAATGCGAAGTCACTGCCGATGAGGCCGGCGTCTTCGAGAGTGTTTTCGAGGTATGCCAGCACATCAAGCCAGGCCCTGTGTTCCGCTTGCTTCTCATCGAAGTTGCCCGCAATGTTCTCCAATATGAATTGAAGCAGGGTTCCCCCATACGGTTTGAATTCGATGATGCGAAAGAAGCGTTGCAGGAGGGGGAGTATATCGGAGGACCGGACGGCCTCGGAAGGATCGTTGTCATCAAACCAGGAGAGGGGGTGGATTTGATGCCCGCTCTTTATCTCCGTGGTCACCTTTCCTTCACGAATGATCCGGCGTAAATCTTGTGGCAGGATATTCAAGAGATCATTAATCAGCTTTATTTGGATCGGCGGAAGTTGAAATCGCGTGGGACCGATATATTCGTTCAAGATGAAATAGCCTGATGGTTTCAATCCGTTTCGTACTCCTTCAAATACTGCTTCTAAAGCTTGAACATGATGGATGCTCATTGAGGCAAAGACAGCTTCATACCGGTTTATCGGCACCTGTAATTGGTTCAAATCCGCAACCGCATAATTGATCCGAGGGAGAAGGCCTTCAATTTCAGCGGTCTTCCTTGCGGTCTCAATGGCTCCCGAGGAGGCATCATAAGCATCAAAAATAGCGACCGCCCCGGCATGAAGTGCATAACGTTCCAATCCTCCGTCTCCACAGCCCAGCGAGAGAGCACGGTTTACAGGGGTGGGGAAGTATTGTTGGAGGATGTACCTGAACCAGTCGAGCGATTCATCCCCCGTCGTTCTCCGGTTGATATGCCTCTTGATATGTTCATGCTCCATCCAAGCAATGAGGGATCTCTGTTCCAACTCTTCGGGGGATTGATCCCACCATTTTGAGACCTTGCTGAGGGATGAATCATCGCTTTTCATTCTGAACGCTTGCCTCCTCTCTGAGCTTCGGCGGGGCCCGAGGTGAAGTTCAGGCGCGTGAAGAAGCCAGAATCCCTTCTGTCATCTGGGCCCGTCAAATCTTTGTCACCCTGCAGTTTCTATTGAGTCGCACCTAAGAGCTCCACCCGGTTGGGATAGGGCTTTTGTTGAAAGTATCGCGAACAAGAGGACCCTCATGTGGATGATATGGTAAAATCCGCTCGAAGGTCTTTCCTGAGCAAGAAGCATGTGGGATCGCCGACTCTCGCACCTGCTTGGTCCGCTGGCGTTTGCGTGTCCGCTTAGATTCCTGTGGCTCCCCGGTTCGTGGGGGCCTCACAGGGTCGATCGAATGAGCCAGGCAGCGCACCCATGGTCTCCAGCGATCCGAGACAGGATTGCCCCCCGAACCTGAGATGACATTCAAAAAGACTGCGAACCGAAATTATAGCATGTCCACCAGGGCCGTATACCTGTGGGCATTCCTGTTGTGGGTCGCGTTTGCAGCCGTTGATGTCTGGTGGATTCTTTATGACCGACAACCTCAAGGGTGTGATCAGGCGGGTCACCTAATTCGAGCCGCTGCTTTTGCTCATTCGCTCCATCCATTTTCACTCAATGACCTATTAAAATCCTGGAACACTGAGGTCGGCCAGGGCGGAGAGTATACGTATCCGCCGTTGTACCATCTGGTGACCGGAGTTTTCATATGGGTGCTTGGTCGGCCGCCAATTGCGGCGGTGGCGACAAATGAGATCGCTCTGTGGTTTCTCCTGGTCAGCGTAATTCAACTGGGAAGACGTGCCTTTACCCTGTCCGTAGGAGTGGGATCCGCCGTTTTGGTCGCGCTATACGCCACGTTGGCGCAGTTTCGCCACGAGGCCTTCGTTGATTTTGCATTGGTGGGGATCACTTCTTGGAGTGCCTGGCAGCTGGTGAAGACCGAAGCGTTCTCCCGACGTCGAGCTTCGATCGGTGTCGGAATCTCGATTGGCCTGGCTCTCTTGGTGAAACAGGCAGTCGTTATTTTTCTTGCCCCCCCGGCTCTGTATGTGCTGTTTCAACATCGGGGGGACCAGATTCGAAACCGGTGGGTGAACGTACTCTGTGCCGCCGGATCGGGTCTGCTTGTGGCGTCTACCTGGTATGGGCTGCACTGGCGTGCGGTCATGGCGAATCTCGCGCTCAATCAACGGGTGGCCCCCATCGAGGGAGATCCCATGCCGTGGACATTGATTGGGGCGATCTACTATCCCTGGGTCATGAGCTGCATCCAGATCGGGTTCCCGTTGTTTGTCGTCGCCATCGCATCTGCAATGGTTTGGTTATTTAGAAAGAGACAGCAAACAGCAACAACGAACGAGAAACGGCTCTGCCGCGGCGTCATTGTCACTTGGATCGTCGGGAGTCTCCCCGTCTTGACTTTTCTCCTGCTTAATAAAGACATGCGCTATTCCTTGCCAGTTCTCCCGGCCGTCGCCTTGCTAACGTGCAGCCTCTTGACCTGGATCTCGAGACGCCCCATCCGGATCGCAGGGTGGCTCCTGCTGATGCTCTCTGCATTCCCATATTACACGTTCGTAATGTTCGCTTGGCCGCCCATTCGCCAGGAGATTGGATTCTATACAGGACAAACCCACTGGCTGGTCTGGTCAGACAATAACTATTTCGGGATGGGGCCGAAAAAGGAAGACTGGCATATCCCAGAAATGCTGACCCGGATGCGGTTAGAATCGCCTCAGTCGACCCTCCTGAAACCCATCCATATCGCGATACTTCCCTTCCTCCTTCGATTCAATCCAAATTCGGTGACCTTGGAGGCGATTGAACGGGGGATTCCCGCTCAGGTCACCGCGATTGGAAATGACACGCCGGCCCTGACCCCAGAGGATTTGCGTCCTTTTGATTTTCTTCTTGTGAAGACGGGAGATCTGGGTTTGCCCTTTGCAACGGAACGCGCTCAGGAGATCCAGAATCTGGTTTCTCTTCACCCGGACAATTTTGTGCCGCTGGCAACATATGCTTTGCCGGATCATTCCACGGGGACGCTTCTTCGGGTCGTGCGGGAAAAGGAATAGACTCAAACTCTGGAGTGCCTTTTGGCAAGGTGATTCAGCGGATCCATTGGGGAGTCGAGATTGTGCGAATCTGTTACTTAATTCATGTGTTTCCCCCGGAGTCGTGGGGGGGATCGGAAAACTATGTTTTTCGGCTGGCGCAGCAGCTGCGCCTTCAACATGAAATTCGCGTGCTCACTCGAACCCACCGATCGGATGAACCAGAGTATAAGATTTTCCGAGAGAATGTCGACGGTTTGGAGGTGTTTCGGCTCAATAATAATTTTCGGGATGTGGATCGATTCGAACGGATTTACTGGAATCCCAAGGTCGACGAAATCATGGAAACTTTCTTGGGGGAGTGGCGTCCGGATATCATCCACGCCCACCATCTAACATGTCTTTCGACCAATCTCGTCAATATCGCCCATCGACATTCGATCCCCTTCGTCCTCACGCTTCACGATTTCTGGATGATGTGTCTGAGGGGTCAGCGACTGCATCCCACGCTCCGTTTATGCGAGGAAGTCCTTCCTTCGGTGTGTGGCCAATGTGTGAAGCCCTGGATGGATGGGGCGTACGCCAAAGCCATCACGGATCGATTTGGATCCGACAAGGATCAGAGAAATCTTTTAAATCGAGCACGGCGCAAGCTGTTCAAATTCCTGACACGCCCCAACCCATCCCGGGAGATTGAAGCCTTCCATCAACATAGCCGCCGCATCTTGAAGGAAGCGGATCTTCTTATCTCCCCATCCGTATTTCTTCGGGACGAATTTGTGAGGTTCGGCTGTGACCCGGAGAAAATCCTCCTTTCAGACAACGGGATTGATCCCGGCCTCGTCGGCCGCGAGGACTGCCAACCGTCCAGCAAGGTTCGTTTTGGGTTCGTCGGGACACTCATTCCCTCCAAAGGGGTGCATGTGCTGGTGGCGGCATTCAGGCAAATGCCTCCGGGGAGAGCGGAACTCAAGATCTTCGGAGGAGCCGCAGAATTCGAGGGATTTCCGGACTATTTTGAAAATCTGCAACGGCAGGCACAGGGGCTGCCCATCGAGTTCAGAGGGAAATTTGCGAACAAAGAAATAGGGAGGGTTCTTTCAGAGATCGACGTTTTGATCGTCCCATCGATTTGGTTCGAGAACGCTCCGCTCACCATCCGAGAGGCGCTGCTGGCCCAAATCCCTGTCATCACGGCCGACCGCGGGGGGATGGCGGAGTCAGTGCAGGATGGCGTGAATGGGCTGCTGTTTGAGATGGGAAATCCGAAGAGCCTGGCAAACGCCATGCTCCGGCTAGTGGAGGAGCCGGCTCTCCTAGAGGAACTTGGTTCCGCTGAAACGCCGGTTAAGACTATTGCCGACAACGCCCGAGAACTTGAGGAGATTTACGCAAGACTGTGCAAGATGCAGTGACTCCATTGCCGATTAACGGCCCTTTTTTGGCTGACAACGGACACCGTCAAGCCTCCCCCTCAGGAGCGAATCAAGGATGGAATTCTGGCCCAAACAGTCCACCCCCTCCCGTGCCTCCCTATGGCTTTGGATTTCGACCTATCTCGTGGTCCTTCTATACACGGTTGCCTTCAGTAGCCTGATCCTCAAACACAAAGCTCTGCCTTATTTTGATCAAGCCGGCTACATCGCCAAGGTGTACAGAATTTCCGACAAGGTCATGCATGCTGAATCATTCCTTACTCTGGTTAATCCAAACACATATCTGTCCGTCAAACCGCGTCAATTACCGGCCCTGATGCCGTTTCTGGCGGCGGTCATTCTGGGTGGAAGGGCGCATCCGCCCTCAATCGCGCTCTTCTGGTTGGGACTGAGAATCTGCGCGTTAGTCCTTGCATTGCATCTTTTGGCCAGACTCGTCAATTCATCCCGTTTTGTACTGCCTGCCGCGCTGGTGATTCTGGGCGGCTTACCTGCTCTGTGGCTCGAAACAGGGATGTACATGATGGATCAAAATTTCGCATTCTTTGGCTTGTTGACTTTTGCGCTTCTCCTTTGGGACCTGCGCCTTCACATACCTCTTACCGCAGCGATGAGCGTACTCAGCACGCTCATCCTTTGTTTGATCAAGCCGATGGCATTATCGTTTGTTTTTCCCCTGTATTGCATCGTCGGCGTGACCGGTTTGCATACCTTCCGGCGTCTCCTCAGTCGCGGGGAAGCCGCCGTTCTCGATGCCCCCAGTCGTGAAGTGCGGCGCCAGTTCTTGGGGTGGTCGATGTCATACCTTTTTTTAGGCGTTGCGGTCCTCTTCCTTTGGAGATCACCTTACGGTCAGGCCGTCATCAAACAATTTCAGTTGGGCGAGAGGGGGTATTGGCGCTGGAGTTTGAGTACCGAACAATTTCTCATTTACGTAAATATGATTCTCCCGGTGTGGTTATGGGTGCTGGTAGTTTGCAGGGTTATAACGAAGAGGAGCCAATCGCTTCATGGCTGGCTTACTCTCTCGACTGCCGCTTCCTTCTTATGGTGGATGGGTTTCAATCTTTTTTTGACATACACCACAGATCCCAGGATCCTCTATGCCATATGTCCCTTCGTGGTGACAGCGGCTCTCATCATTGTGTGCTGTGATCGAAGATGGACGGCTGTGGCGACCGGCCTGGCGGGCATTTTCTTTGCGATGGGGATTGGACAAGCATACGGTCGCATTCAATTCCCACGCTTTGCGCGCACTTTGCTTTCAGTGGCCCCATTGTCTTTTCAGCAGACTCCCGTAACCGAGGAGGTGGGTTTGCTTCGAGTAGCAAAGGATCTCCAGAGCGAACTCCACGGCGTGCCAGGCTCTCAGAGGGGCGCGGAGGTCATGACGGTCGTCCAGGATGCGTTTATTGAGCCGATGGGACTTGAGCTTGCCATGCGCGAAATCAACCATGATACGTGGTCCGACGTTGCTATTTTGCCGGCGCCATTCACCAGTTCGAATTTTGATCTGACGTCTATTTTCAACGTCCGATGGTTTCTCACAAAAGAAAAAGAAAAGGCCCTCCCTCTGCCGGGTGATATCTGGACCTCGCTCTATGCATTAGACTCCCTCATTACTGATTTGCACAGCCCCCTGCACCCTTTTTTTGAAATCCGGTTTCGGGATGTGGTCAAACAGCCTGGCCTGCAGGATACAGTAACGTTATGGCACTTAAAGGAAATGCCCCCAGCTCAATCTCTCTTGGAGGCCATGCTCTGGGTCAAACCGCAATTTCAGGGAACGCCCGGCGCCTCAGCCCACGAACGGCGGATTAGGTGGCTCGACCGCGCCGTTGTGCAGGGAACATCTGTCGACATGATCGATTCAACAACCGCGCAAGGGATCATCAATTCGAGTGATGTCGCTTTTCATGGCATCAGGTTTGGCGATCAGTTCCTCTTACGAGGAATGCATCTGGAAAGGCTGCCGGAGGGAGTACAGATGGAGTTAGTCTGGGAAGGCCTGAAAGACGAGAAGCTTGAATTCATTAACTTCGTCCACGTTTTGGACAGCTCGGGCAAGATAATCAGCCAAGCGGATTACCCGCAAGATGTTCTACACGCCGAGATCAAGAAAGGTCTGATGTGGCGCGATCGCGTAAAACTTTCCACTCAACAATTGGCAGGTGCACGGCATATTGGGCTGGGGATTTGCCTTCCTCCCGATCCTCCGCTAAGGATCGATCATGGGCCCACTGACTTAGATGGGCATCGCCTCCTGATAGGACTCCGCTAACTGACCATGGGGCGTCAGATTTTCGGCTGTTTCATTCAACTGAGTCGAACTGGGATCGCGCCTAATAGCTTCTCTGCGGATTGACATCACCGGCAATCACATCAATAATACATTATCCTAAGCGTTGTCACTCTGAACTCGCCTTGGACGCCATCACGCTTTACAAGGCATTACCGAAGGGAAACACTTCAGAAGGGTGTGTTGAATGCGAATACTGGTTACCGGCGGAGCTGGTTTTTTGGGATCTCATCTGTGCCAGCGATTGCTCCAGCAGGGAGATGAAGTCATCTGCGTGGACAACCTCTTCACCGGGTCGAAACGCAACATCGAGGGTTTGTTCGTCAATCCTAACTTCGAATTTGTCCGGCACGATATTGTCCATCCGATCCTCCTCGAGGTGGATCGGATTTACAACCTGGCGTGTCCGGCCTCGCCGATTCAATACCAGTACAACGCCATCAAGACGGTGAAGGCGAATGTCGTCGGCACTATGAACATGCTGGGGATGGCCAAGCGGGTCCGGGCTCGCATTCTCCAAGCGTCCACATCGGAAGTGTACGGCGATCCCAATGTGCATCCGCAGCGGGAATCGTACTGGGGACACGTTAATCCCATCGGGATTCGAAGCTGCTATGACGAAGGCAAGCGCGTGGCGGAAACCCTCATGATGGATTATCACCGCCAGAACCACGTGGACATCCGGATTGCACGGATCTTTAACACCTACGGCCCGCGCATGTCGCTGAATGATGGCCGGGTGGTTTCGAACTTCATTGTGCAAGCCCTCCAGAACAAGCCCATCACGGTGTTTGGCTCCGGCTCGCAAACGAGGTCATTTTGCTACGTGGATGATTTGATCGACGCGCTGATCCGCTTCATGGGTTGTGAACACTTCATGGGCCCGGTCAACCTGGGAAACCCGCATGAATTTACGATCCTGGATCTTGCGAAAAAGGTCATCACGCTCACGGGATCACGATCGAAGATTGTGCGCAAACCTCTGCCCCAGGATGATCCACGGCAGCGGTGCCCGGATATCTCGTTGGCCCGCAAGAAACTCCGTTGGAAACCCACCACCTCGCTCAGCGAAGGACTCAAGAAGACGATCGGATACTTCGAAGAGGAGCTGACGAACCTCAACGCAGAGGCGCGGAGAGCGCAGAGGGAAAATAGGTAAAAAGCGAAAACAATTATACGAGTGGGCAAGGGCGGATACGATCCTCTTTAAGCTACAAAGTCCTGGTGATGTGATATGCATATTAGGTTCTGCGTTCTTTGCGCCGCGGCGTTAAATATTTGGGTTCCGTCCACGATATTGAGGACAGGTAGATGAAAAAGGTCTTGGTCACGGGTGGGGGCGGTTATATTGGGAGTCATGTCGTCAAGGCGCTTCTCGAGGCGGGCGACGAGGTGGTCACCTTCGACAACCTGTCGGAAGGACATCGCGAGGCGGTCGTTGGCGGCGATCTGGTCCAGGGCGATCTGAGCGACGGGCCCCTCCTGCAATCACTATTTTCAAAATATGAGTTTGATGCCGTGATGCACTTCGCGGCGAATTGCCGCGTAGGCGAATCGGTGGAGGATCCCGAGAAATACTATAAAAACAACGTCAGCAATCTCCTCAACCTTTTAGCGGTCATGCGAAGGCATCGCGTCAAGCGGATCATTTTCTCATCCACTGCTGCGGTTTATGGAGATCCCGCGGCGACCCCGATTGCAGAGTCCCATCCCCTGAAGCCCATCAACCCTTACGGCTTCACAAAGTTCGTTGTTGAGAACATCTTGGGAGACTACTCACGGGCTTATGGATTGAGATCCGTGTCCCTGCGCTACTTCAATGCCGCAGGTGCCGATCCATCGGGCCGGTTGGGTGAGTCGCATGATCCGGAAACCCATCTCATCCCACGGGTTCTCGCAGTGGCGTCGGGTCGTCTTGCCGAAGTAGAAGTGTTCGGCACGGATTATCCAACGGAGGATGGGACCTGCATCCGCGATTACATCCACGTGAATGACCTTGCCCTGGCCCATCTCGCAGCACTGGAGCATCTCCGCGGGGGGGGCGAGAACCTGATCGTTAATCTGGGGAATAGCCGGGGCTACTCGGTCAAAGAAATCATCCGGGCAGCGGAAGGGATCACTCAGCGGAAAATCCGGGTTGTCCACTCCCCCCGCCGGGCGGGTGACCCTCCAGTCCTGGTGTGCGATAACTCTCAGGCAAGACGGCAACTCCATTGGCAGCCGAAGATCTCCTCCCTGGAAGAGATCATCCAGACCGCATGGAATTGGGAGCAAAATCGGAGATACTGAGGCTGGATGTTATAATGAAGCGGGATACTCTATATTAATGCAGGGTTAATTTGGCAATTCTGAAGTTACTGAGGTCAGAAGTCGGAAATCGGAAGTCAGACATGGCATTGTCGAGCTCTTGAATGCGAAGCCGGTCTACGGCGTCCGGCTTCTGACCTCCGACCTCTGACTTCCGACTTCATTATCCGGAGCGTCGCTTCCTCTGGCTAGAGTTACGGCACGAAAGGTGGACAGTTTGTGTCTTCGAGCAATAATGTCCGCTGCTTGATTCTCGGGGGTGGGGGTTTCATGGGCTCCCATCTGGCCGAGGAGTTGCTGGCAGCGGGATATGTCGTCAGGGTCTTCGATCGCGCCAATCGCGACCGACGCAACTTGGCATCGATTGCGGACCAAATCGAAATTATTGAAGGGGATTTTTCAAACCGGGCCGACCTTCAGGCCGTCGTTTCGGGAATGGATTTCGTGTTCCATCTCGTTGGGACCACCCTTCCCGCCAGTTCCAATTCGAATCCGGCGTATGACATCGAGTCCAATGTCATCGGGTCCGTCCGGCTGTTCGAGCTCTGCCATAAGGAGAAAGTCCGAAAAATTGTATTCGCCTCCTCGGGAGGTACTGTCTATGGAATTCCGCAGCGTCTCCCGATCGATGAATCCCACCCCACCCTTCCCCTGTGTTCCTATGGCATTTCGAAACTGGCCATCGAAAAGTATCTACATCTTTTCTACCATTTGTATGGGATAGATTATGCGATTCTGCGCATCTCTAACCCTTATGGCGAGCGACAAAGGCTCGACGCTTCTCAGGGAGTGATTGCCGTGTTCCTGGGATGCCTGGCCCACCACCTTCCTATTCATCTCTGGGGGGACGGGTCGGTGACTCGCGATTTCCTCTACGTGGGCGATGTGGTCCGTGCCATGCGGTTGGCAATGGAGTATTCCGGTGATCGAAAGATCTTCAACGTTTCGTCGTGCCGCGGGGTCTCAGTGTCAGAACTCCTGGAAATTTTGCTGAGGGTGACAGGAGCCCATCCTGAGATTCTCAGGGAACCGGAACGGTCTTTTGATGTGCCCAAGAATATCCTGGATAATGCGGTGATACGAGAAACCCTGAATTGGACGCCTGAGGTGGACCTGGAGGAGGGGATTCGATGCACCTGGGAGTGGGTGAAGAAGCAGGTGTGAGGTGGTAGGTGATAGGGAATAGGTGGTAGGGGAAGGAAGCCGGAAGCCAGAAGCCAGAGGCCGGAAGCCAGAGGCCGGAAGCCGGAAGCCAGAGGCCGGAAGCCAGAGGCCGGAAGCCAGAAGCCAGAAGCCGGAAGCCAGAAGCCAGAAGCCGGAAGCCAGAAGCCGGAAGCCAGAAGCCGGAAGCCAGAAGCCGGAAGCCAGAAGTCAGAAGTCAGAAGTCAGAAGTCGGAAGTCAGAAGTCAGACCTGAAAAAAGGGGAATTGTAGGCTTTAAACTTTGAACCTTGAACTTGGAACTTTGAACCGGTTTTTTGGACCTTGGACTTTGGACCTTGGACTTTGGACAGTGTTTACTAAACTCTGAACCTTGAATTGGGTCTCTAAAAGAAGCGGGTGAATAGGGTAGTGAGAGAGATTGCAGAAAAAAGGCCGGTCCCTTCCGATGCGGCCTTGCCCGTGAGTTGTCTGGTATGTGGACTTGGGGACTTCGAGCTCACTCTGCAGAAGAATGATTTCGAAATCTTCCGATGCCGGCGGTGCGGATTCGAATGTGTCGCCCCCATGCCCGACGATGACTTCCTTCAGCGGTTCTATGAGCAGCAGGAATATTTTCAGAGTGACGGTGTTTTCGGGTATTCGGATTACGAGTCCAAGCGAGATTTTTATCTGGGTCTTTTCCGCAATCACCTCCGGATCTTGAAGGGCCACAGTGAACCGGGGCGACTGCTCGACCTCGGCTGTGGCAAAGGAGATTTTCTGAGTTTGGCCCGCGAAGCCGGTTGGGAAGTTTATGGGGTGGAGATCTCCGACTCCTGCCGCCGGGAGGCCGAACGTCGAGCAGGAGTTCAGGTTTACTCTTCACCCCATGGTCTATCGGACAAACGCGAGTTTTTTGATGTGATCACCATGTGGGAGGTCATTGAGCATTTGCCGCGGCCCGACACGGTCTTAAACGAAGTTCTGCCCTTGCTGCGCACCGGGGGACTTCTCGCCATGACGACTCCGAACACGCGGAACATGACGACGCTTCGTTCGCCGGCCCGGTGGACGGAGTATAAGCCGCCTGAACATCTGCTCTACTTCGATTTTGACACGATTCACCGCTACCTCTCTGAAAAGTTCAGACTTCAGGTGGTAGAAGTGAAAGGGATTCACCCGGACCTCCGGCTGGCGTCATCGGGCTGGATTGAGGGGATTCTGGGCTGGGCGTCGAGATTGCGCTCCCGCCATAATACCCGTCTCGATCCCCGGTGGTGGATCTATGCGGCGCTCGTCCGGGTGTTCAAGGAAGTGCCGCGCCGATTATCGATGGCGTGGGGAATGCTCGATCCAGAGCTTATTCATACCGGAATCTTTGTGCTGGCCAGGAAATAGAAGGGGCCGATGAAAATCCTTTACGCCTCGCATCTCTTTTTGCCGAAGTATTATGGAGGGACGGAGGTCTATACCTATAACATCGCCTCGGAAATGAAACGCCGCGGCCATGATGTTCATGTGCTGGCGTGCGAGTCCTTCAAGACGGGCAAACGCAATGAAGTTCGCGCCAATGATGATGTCTATGGCGATTTGAAGGTCCATCGGGTGTTTCTGAACATCATGCTCATGGACGATCCGGTCCGCGCGGAATATTTCAACCCTTATGTGGAGCGGCATTTAATTGACTACTATTCAAAGATCCGTCCCGATATCATCCATGCCCATCATTTCGGTTATCTTTCAACCGCCGTTTTTACCGCGGCGCAAAAGCTCCACATCCCCACCGCCTTTACGGCCACCGATTTCTGGCTGGTCTGTCCCAACTCACAATTGCTGCGGTGGAACGGGACCTTGTGCGAAGGCCCCACCAATATCGCCGATTGCCTTCGCTGTTACACCCATCTCTCGAATCGCGCCCGGAAATATCGCTGGCTGACGAAGGCCCTGCCCGACGAGATTCTGAATAGGCTGGTTCGGGCTGCCATCCACCTGGCTTCAAAGCCGATCTGGCAGTTTCGCGTCTTAAAAGCGGCGGGCTCGCGTGCCGAGTGGAACCGGGAGGTTTTCAACTCAGTCGGACTCTTCATCTCTCCTTCAAAATTTCTGGAATCGATGTTTGTCCGGAACGGACTGAACAATCCCGGCCAGTTGAATATCCCCTTCGGGGTGCGGTCGCCGCTGTTGGAGACCAGCAGTCAGAAGACCCCTTCGCCCATTCTGCGATTTGGTTTTATCGGAACCATTTCAAAACACAAGGGGCTTCATATTTTGATCGAAGCCTTCCGGGAACTCAGTCAGGACGAGCCGGCGAAATTGAGGGTGTACGGCAGCCTGGAGTTCGATCCGCCCTACGGGTCGAAAATCCGGCAATTAGCCACGGGTGACCCGAGAATTGAATTTGCCGGCACTTTCCCGCATCAGCAGATGACCGAGGTATTTCGCGAGATCGATGTGCTCATCGTGCCCTCAAACTGGTATGAGAATACACCCCTGGTGGTTTATTCTGCCCTGGCAATGGAAACCCCCGTGATCTGCAGCAACCTGGGCGGGATGGCCGAGATTGTCCACCATGGCGAGAACGGGTTGACGTTCGAAGCGGGGAGTCCGCGGGCATTGTGCGGTCGAATGCACGAACTCCTGAATGACCGGTCACTGGTTGAACGGCTTCGCCCGGACCGGACGAAGGTCCATACCGTGGAACACAATGTCGACCAACTGGAAGGGGCCTACGCAGACCTTCTCGGACGCGAGATGACCTCGAATTCCCCGATTATCCGGAGTGCGGCCGTGGCTCCGCGCTGAGCCGGGCCGGAGTGCGATCACCCCCCATGAGCGACCTGACCACTGATATCGTGATCGTGACATGGAATAGCGCACGCACTCTGGAGGGATGCCTGTTGGCGCTGCGCCGAAACCGGCCATCCGCCTCGCGACTCGTGGTTGTCGAGAACTCCTCTCAGGATTCCACGCTTGAAATCCTACGATCCCATCAGAATGAGATCGCGACCCTGATCGAAAATCCGCTGAACCGGGGATTCGCTGCAGCCTGCAATCAGGGGGCGAACGCCGGAAAGTCCGAGGCCATCCTTTTCCTGAACCCTGACTGCGAGGTCCAGGCGAACGCCATCTCCGCCCTCAGCGCGGTGCTTCAGGAAGATTCCCGGGTGGCGGCCGTGGGCGCAAGGCTTGTCGGGTCGAATGGCGTCCCTCAGGTGGGATTTGCCCTCCGCTCTCTCCCACGCCCGGTCGATCTGTGCTTTGAAGCCCTGTTGGTGAACCAGATCTTCCCGCACAACCACTGGAACAAACACTATCGCCTTTTTGATTTCTCATTTGATAAAAGCGCTGAGGTCGAACAGCCGGCGGGAGCTTGTTTTATGATCCGCCGATCCATCTTTGAAGAGGTGGGTGGATTCGACGAGCGGTTTCATCCGGCTTGGTTTGAAGATGTCGACCTGTGTCAGCGTCTGAAGTCAAGAGGCGAGGCGATCGCCTATTGCCCCGCCGCTGCGGTGGCCCACAGCGGCGGGTCGAGCATCCAGTCGATGGCCGCCGGGCGTGCTTCGGAATACTTCTTCCGAAACATGCTTCGGTACTCCGGGAAGCACTTTGGCCGCGCCCGGACCCTGTTGTTGAGGGCGTCGTTGGCGGTCGGAATGGTGGCGAGAATGTTGATCGTTGCCGCGTGGCCGTCAGCCTGGCAGCGTCGTCAACCGTCTGCGCCCCGCGGCAGGATCGAGCGGCGGGAGCGAGGGGCGTTACAGCGGGCGTACTGGAATGTCGTGAGAGGGGCGATATGGCAATGGCGCCCCTGATCACAATCTCTCTGGTGACCTTTAATTCAAAGAGTGAAATCGCGCGCTGCCTTCAGTGTCTGGCCGACCAATCCTTCCAGGATTTCGAGGTCCATATCTGGGACAACGCCTCCACCGATGGCACAGCTGAATTTCTGAATGATCTCTCCCGCTCCCGGCTCTCCCTTTTCTGCTCGAAAGACAATGTAGGTTTTTGCGCCGCGCACAACCACGCCATTGCGGAGTCAGAGGCGGAATTCGTCCTGGTGTTGAACCCGGATTGCTACCTCGAGAGCCATTACCTTGAGACCGCCTGCCAGGCGGCGAGGAAGAGTCCGCGCATTGGGGCGGTCGCCGGGAAGCTCTATCGGCTCCGCACTCCGGCGGAGGATTTCGAAGTGGCGCGGAGGGCGGGCATTCTCGACTCGACTGGAATTTATTTCACGCCGTCGTTCCGGCACTTTGACCGGGGTTCCAACGAACTCGGGAGGGACCGCTTCAATGCGGAGGAGTGGGTCTTCGGGGTGACCGGGGCAGCGGGCCTTTACCGTCGCGAGATGCTGGAGGATATCCGGATCGACGGCGAGTATTTTGATGAAGGTTTTTTCGCCTACCGGGAAGACGCTGACCTCGCCTGGCGCATGCAGAGTGCCGGCTGGCAATGCCTGTA
Organism: Terriglobia bacterium; assembly: GCA_020073085.1. Lineage (NCBI taxonomy): Bacteria > Pseudomonadati > Acidobacteriota > Terriglobia > Terriglobia bacterium. The sequence continues at coordinate 44,225 of JAIQFV010000024.1, forward strand.
CGTGCCTCAGGCCGTGGGCTACCATGTTCGCAAGGTGTTTCCTGCGGGCCGATCCCGGGTCGTCGAAACGATTAACATGCATTCGGTGAAAAACCGCTTTTTATTTCGTCTCAATAATGTGGCATGGCCGACGTGTTTTCGATTCCTCCTTCCCATGTTGATCCGGGATTTAGCCGTCCTCGGATACACGATCCTGTTTGAGCATTCATCCCTGCCCGGGTTGAGTTATGTTGCGCGGAATTTTCGCGCCCGCTGGAAAAGACGGCAGAGGATTCAAAGGAAGCGAACGGTCAGCCTCTCATCCCTGCACCGGTGGATTCACTGGCGCCCTACGGCGTTTCCAAAGGAGACGGCTCTGCAAGATGGTATGTAGGCACGTTCGGGAAGCGGGGCAGGCGTCCTCGCCTGCCTGAAACCTGAATTTCGAATTTAAGGACGTCAATGGAGCGTTAGGCTCTTCGATTCAAATCGATTGGGATGGACTGAAGGAAGGATGGAATTGTTGCGCCCTTGAAGGGATTGGAAAAAGAGGGAGAGACGTCTGTTCTGTTGTGCATGCTTTTCGGGCCAGCAGCTGTCGCTTTAGGCCCGAAGGGCTGTCAGAGTGTAGCCCCACCTGAAGCTCCGCGTTCTTCGCGGAGCGAGGGCGGGGTACCGAGGGGAGAAAATAGGAGAGCCCCGCTTGCGGGGCGAAACATTGCCCTCAGTTCCAAGTATACCAAACGTCCTATGTGAGGCCCTTCACTAGGATGGATCTCGCCCAGCCCTGCGGGAACGTGATTTTTCAACAGTGTTCCAACGGCCAGGAAGATCTCCAAAGTCCCCACATCGCCCGGTGAATCCAACCGGTGGAGTTGATCTCCACTCATTCGTGAAACGAGAAGGTTAACGGGGGGGTCGAAAGAGAGCATTGCGGAGACGAACAAGACAGGGAATTGTTTTAGGGTCGTCCGAGGATCCATTCGGCAGATTCTTTCGCCCCGCAAGCGGGGCTCTAATGTCATTGTGCAGACCGGGACCCCACCCTTGCTCCGCCCCGCATAGAACGCGGGACGGAGCTTCCCGCCACGGCGGATCTTCGACAGGTGGGGTTACACTCTGACAGCCCTTCGGGCCTAAAGGGACAAAAGCCTTACTCGAAAAGCATCTACTAATGGGAATTGACTCTCCCTCCGACATGGATCATGGCCTTCAACTTCAGAATTCGGGCTAAGACTTTGGGGTCGGATGTTCCGGGCCAGCCGTCCACGTCTGCCCCACGCGACTGGATTTCACTGGCAGGTGAGTTGATACAACCGGAGCGTCTCCCGGGCCGCCGTGATCCAGGAAAACTTCTTGACCTGTTCGAAGCCCTTTCGAACGAGTTGTTGGCGGAGATTTTCGTCACAGAGGATCTGTCTCATCCCCCGGGCCACTTCAAACACATTTTCCGGGTTGACCATCACCGCGGCATCGCCGACCACTTCGGGCAGCGAAGATGTGTTTGAAGTCAGGACGGGGGTTCCGCACGCCATCGCCTCCAGCGGGGGGAGTCCAAACCCCTCGTAGAGAGAGGGAAACACGAAGGCGCTGGCATTCTCATAGAACACCTTGAGAATTTCGTATGGGACGAACCCGAGAAATCGGACTTCGCTCTGGACACGGCTGATGATGACGGTGCGCCGCAAGGCCTGGTGCGAGGCCAGTTCGTCACCGATGATCAGGAGCTTCAACCGCGAATAGGTGGGATGGTCTCTCAATTCGGTCCGCGCCACGGCAAAGGCTTCGATCAGGCGCGTCACGTTCTTGTGCGTGCGCACGTTGCCGGCGTAGAGGAGATAGGGATCGTGGATCTGGTAGCGTTCCAGGACGCTCCGGGTGTCGAGGGAAGGCTGGAGGGTCGAAAGGCGCTCATCCAGGGCGTGATGAATCACGGTAATTTTATCTTCCGGGATCTGGTACAGCCGGACGACGTCCCGCTTGGTGGCTTCGGAAACGGCAATGATGTGTTCGGCGCGCTGCAGTCGCCGCCGCTTGGAATAGAGTCGGGCCTCCCGGATCCAGCTGAATTCTGTCCCCCGGGGATAAAGGATGTGGACGCAATCGTGGACCGTCACCATGTAACGGCAGGGCAACCGCCGCGGGACGTCATCATGGGGGATATGACAGACATCGACGCCCTGGCGTCTGAGGAAACGCAGGACCTCCGCGTGGTTGAACTCGCCGCGCCTCCGCTCCTTGAAGCGGATCCGCTGGAAATTTTCGGCCGTGGGAAGCGCGGTGGAATTGGTGGATTCACTCTCGAGGAGAAAGTACGTGTTGGTGGAATCAATCTTCGCCAGGTGGCTGACTAAATTCCGGATGTAGGTCCCGATGCCGAAATCGTTTATCTTGCCGAGTTCCAGCGCCACTTTCATGCGGCGCATGTTAGCGCATGGGATGCAGACAGGGAATGGTTTTTTTGAATTGGGGTGAGAGGGGATTCCACCGCAAGAGACGCGGAAGACACCCAGTCTCGTGGATAAACGCAAGGACTCTTTGCGTCCTCAGGCGCTTATCAACGGAATTCACGGCGATAGAGGCAAAACAATTCATCATTAGGAGGCCAGGAATACAGGAAGTTAAAAACCTTCTCTGTGAAAACAATGTGACTCTCCCGCAGTGGCGCACTTTCCACAAATGAACGGTTCCTCGGTTTCCTGGCTTCCTAATCAAATCTGTTTTGGTTCCGGTTCGTCCGGGTTAGGGCCTACTTTGCGATCTTTGCGGTTTGCTTTTCCCGGGGGTTGAACTCGATCAGCATTTCTTTTGAATAGGGGAGGGGAGTTGGGATCAGAGTCCTGCCGTTTCCACTTGTGACCCGCCGGTCGTGTTCGGGCAGGGCCTTTCGCGCAAAGTGTTTTTTCAGCCGGTCAAAAGTCCAGCCGAAGTGGATCAACAAGCTTTCCGCGGCCTTGAACAAAAACTCCTCATATTTTTTCTGGTCGTAGGTCACGGTGCCGTCCAGGTGAGCCAGGGCTTTGGCGCGGTCACAGGGCAGTGCGGCGTCCGCATCCGTGATAATGCACTGAATGCGTTCCCCCGGGCTGAGTGAAACTCCGCGGGCCGTCAGTTCCTGGCTCACGATCGCCGTCAGGGAGGCCACCCGGTAATCGAGCGGATCGCGGCTGATCCGGAGGGAGATGGCCAGATCTTCGGGGTCCATCTGTCCGCCGCGCAGGTCAGCGAGCCGCGCTTCCACCTCCTTCAAAATTTCGGGCACCCGCGTGTCACATTCCTGGCGCGACCGGCAGGGGGACCACAACTCCAGCGCGCGCGCTTGAAACTGCTTGATGAACATCGGGGTGTCGGAGCGGCGCAGCTCGATGCCGCGCACTTTCAGTTCGCCCGATTCGAACAGGCCAAAATAGCGGTTCGGGACGCTGACCCGGGCGTCGCGGCGCGAGGGCAGGAAGGCCACCCAGCGATACACGCCCTCCAGCGCGATGGGGATGCGGGTCCGTTCCGTGATGTGGCAGGCCAGTTGTTCGAAATCTTCGGTCGTGGCGCCTGGTTTTTGCACCCACAGGGCATCGGTCAAGGCGTGCAGCATGTGGTAGCCGGCGCGCTCGGCCACTTCCTTGGCGATCAGCAGGATTTCCCGCCCATACGCGGTAGTGCTTTCGTGCGCCTCGATACGCCCGAAGCGCGCATTCTTATAGCCGAGATACCCGAAGCAGGTGACCAGCACCCATTTCAGGGCCGTCTGTTTGCGGTCGTTGATCTCGAAGTCGGCGCGGGTGAGCGCCGCGCGTTTTTTCTGTTTATAGAGGCGGCGCTTTTCGAGGATGAGGTCGAGCGCTTTGGGCACCAGACCCCGCCGCCGCTGGCACACGCGATAACCCGTCTCCGGAACGCGCGGGGCGTCCGGGCAACAGGGGCAGTTGATCGTTTCCGGGCTGAGGTTGTAGTCGCGCATGAGCGTGGGATACATGGAGGCAAAATCGAGTTCGGCGACCTGATCGTGAAACCCCAGCACCGGTGCGTAGGTCAGGCCGCCCTTGTCGATGGTCAGCAGCTCCAGGCCGTCTTTGAAATCCTCGGCCACATGCTTGCGGTAGGGAATCAAGTGGTTGTCGCGCAGCGCCACTTCCACCTGCATGGAGGAAATGCATGTCCCTGTGGAGAGGCGGGCCAGCCGTTGCACCGGGATCTTCGAAAGCCGTGCCAGCTCGAACAATCCTTCCAGCCCGCTTTCGTGGGTGATAAAAGAGTTGCGCCGGTCGATGTGCCAGCGGCCGCGCAGGGTGTGAATGGCGTCGATGTGCACAATCCGTCCGTAACTGAAATAACTGCGCTCCTTTTGAACGGGGGCCGGCGGCTCGCCCTGGCGGTCGAGTTTCAAGGGGGTCCGCTCCTGCCGCGCCAGGCGGTACAACTGCGGCAGGATGTAGGAATCCCCCCAATCCGTGAGCACCAGATGCGGGTCGGCGCGCTCGACCAGTTTGTTCAAATGCGTAATGAGACGATCCCCGTCCAGAACGATCTCGCGATCGTCCATGAGGGCGACCAGGTTTTTTCTGCCCCCATGCGCCGGGTTGTGGGAACAGTTTTCCAGCTTGAGATGCAGCACCCGCAAGGGCGGAAGCAGGTAATCACACTCGCGCGCGCAATCCTGCAGCTCGAATCCCAGGATGCGGGGAGGCGCCCCCGGCGGCGCCGCGGGATCCACCACCGCTTCCAGCCCCACCTTCGCCAGGGGAAACAGTTCCGATTCGTAAAAAAATAATTGGGGAAGGGGAATGTCACAATTATAAATTTCCACTCCCCTGAAATCGCTGTCGGGGGACCTTCGCGCTTCCTGATCCGGCATGCTGCTTTGACGCAACAGCGCCTGCACGAGCGGGCTGTAGTCGAGCGGATTGGCCGTCCGCACCGAAACGACCGAAACCCAATCGTTGGTGTAAAACTCGCGCTTTTCGGCGACATCGAACCGGACCGGGATGTGTTGTCGTTCGATCCAGCGGACGGCGTTCTTCAGGGTGCGGTCCGTTCCATGCAGGAAAAAGGACGGTTGAAAAGGATAAGAAAAATTCAGGGAGCGGCCGGCGGGGTCAATGATCCAAATCGTCAAACCCTGTGGCGTAGGGTAGACATCGAAAATCCAACCGGTGTGTAGCATGGGAATACAGTCCCAAGTCCAAAGTCCAAGGTCCAAAAGAACCAGTTCAAAGTTCCAAGTTCAAGGTTCAAAGTTTAAAAACACAGTCCAAAGTCCAAGGTCCAAAGTCCAAAAGAAGCAGTTCAAAGTTCCAAGTTCAAGGTTCAAAGTTTAAAAACACAGTCCAAGGTCCAAAGTCCAAAAGAAGCAGTTCAAAGTTTCAAGTTCAAGGTTCAAAGTTTAAAGCCTACAATTCCCCTTTTTTCAGGTCTGACTTCTGACTTCTGACTTCCGACCTCTGGCCTCCGGCCTCTGGCTTCCGGCTTCTGGCTTCCGGCCTCTGACTTCCGGCCTCTGGCCTCCGGCCTCTGGCTTCCGGCCTCTGGCTTCCGGCCTCTGGCCTCCGGCCTCTGGCTTCCGGCCTCTGGCTTCCGGCCTCTGACTTCTGACTTCTGACTTCCGACCTCTGGCTTCCGGCTTCTGGTTTCCGGCCTCTGGCTTCCGGCCTCTGGTTTCCGGCTTCTGGTTTCCGGCCTCTGGTTTCCGGCTTCTGGTTTCCGGCCTCTGACTTCTGACTTCTGACTTCCGACCTCTGGCCTCCGGCTTCTGGTTTCCGGCCTCTGGCTTCCGGCTTCTGGTTTCCGGCCTCTGGCTTCCGGCCTCTGGTTTCCGGCTTCTGGTTTCCGGCCTCTGACTTCTGACTTCCGACTTCTGACTTCCGACCTCTGGCCTCCGGCCTCTGGCCTCCGGCCTCTGGCCTCCGGCCTCTGGCCTCCGGCTTCTGGTTTCCGGCCTCTGGTTTCCGGCCTCTGGTTTCCGGCTTCTGGTTTCCGGCCTCTGACTTCTGACTTCTGACTTCCGACCTCTGGCCTCCGGCCTCTGGTTTCCGGCTTCTGGTTTCCGGCCTCTGGCTTCCGGCCTCTGGCTTCCGGCTTCCTTCCCCTATCACCTATGACCTACCACCTACCCCCTGACACCTGACACCCGACACCCGACACCCGGCACCTAACACCTATTCCCTAAAACCTTCCTCTTTCTGTTCCAATTCCAGCCGGCGGATGCGCTTCATCATTTCAATCAGCATGGCGATCAGGACCGCCTCCATGGGTGCCGGTGTGGAGGCATAGGCCATGGGTGCCGTGTGGAATCGAGCGAGCGCAAAGAGCTCGTCGAGCACTTTTTGATCTTCCTGGCGCAAGGCGCGGCGAAATTTCGACCAGTCATCGTCCTGGATTTTTTGCAGAAGCTGGGTGGAGGTAATGACTGTTCGACCCATGGGAATCACCTGTAAAATATGGCCCTATTGAAACAGTCTCAGCTGGCGCGAATAGCGCATGGGCCCAACGGGCGCGGCGTTCAAGGTCCAGGTCTGTTTGAATTCCTCGGGCTGTTCCAGGCGCAGGACCATCTCCATCGGGGTGTGCTGTTCGCAAGCCAGCCGGAAGATCGCGTCCCGTTTGAGCGCTTCGAGGTATTGGGAACGCTGTTTCACCGCCGGCTGAGGACAGGCCAGCAACACCTTCAGGCCGCGCCGGGCGAGGTCACGTAACGTGGACTCAAATTTCTTGAACAGTTTATTGGCTTCGAACAACGGCACGTTTTCGTCGTAGAAAGTGGCCAGAGGGTCGAGCGCCACCACCAGCGGGGAATGATATTTCTCTGCCGTCTTTTGCACGCGTTCTGCCAGGGACACCATCTGGTGGCACGTGAAGGCGCGCGAAATTTTCATCAGCCGGAGAAACTCCTCGGGCCGGCGGGCGAAGTGCCGGGCCATGCGTGTGTACAGATACAGGTTGAAGCCATTGTTTCCATCCACGAGGATCACGGGGGTTCGCGTGATCAACGGGCGCGACAATATTTTCTGCGTCAACTCCAGGACATAGGCCTCGCCATAAATCAGGTAAAGCCCCTCCTGCGGTTTCATGGACTCCCAGGCCACATACAATTGCCCCAGCGAAAACCGGGGGGCCCCAAGCGAGGGCCTCAGCGCGGGGAGCGGAACGGCAGCCGGGTCGCCGGCGCGAGCGGGGGCGATTGGAACCGCGCTCGCCACCGAACCGGATTGAGATTTTTCGAGAGCGTTCATGGGTTCTTTCCTTTCGCCATGCAGAAGCAGTATAGGCGAACAAAAAGCGAAAGTCAAGGGAAGGTCACGATTATTTACTTGACACAGGGTATGGGTTGTGCTACCTTCTAGGCGTGATGATATCAAACCCTATGCTTACCAACACTTTCAGCCCTCTTGAGTTCTTGTTGAATGTAATTGATTGCTTCTTTGGGGAAAAGTTTATTCAAAATACTTCTCGCGCTCTTCTCTTTCTTAGATGCAGTTTTGCCTTTAGGAGATGCCATGAATGACAACCTCACTGAGATGATTGAGAAATACGGAAGCGAGGATAAGTGCCGCGCTCACCTTGAGCAATTGCGCTGGCCTAATGGCGTGGAATGCCCTCGATGCAAGGCTACCCAGGTATCGCACATACATGCCAGACATCAATATGACTGCGACAAGTGCCGCTATCAATTCTCTGTGCTCACTGGCACGGGTTTTAGTGATACTCACTTGCCGATCTGGAAATGGTTTCTTGCCGCCTACCTCATTTGCGAATCCCGCAAGGGTGTGTCTGCTAATCAGATTAAGCGAGTGCTGGGGATTAGCTATAAGTCGGCTTGGTTTCTCTGCCATCGAATCAGAAACGCCATGAAAGAGACCAACCCCGCAAAGCTCACAGGAACAGTTGAGATTGATGAAACCTATATCGGTGGTGAGCTTCCCCATAGCGAGGGCGGTATGTATGATAACAAGTCCATCGTTCTCGGTATGCGCCAAAGGCAAGGCAATCTCCGAATGGTTAAAATCCCCAACGCCAAAGCCCGAACACTTCGCAGGAGCATAGTTCCCTATATCAGCCGCGACGTTGAGCGAGTCATTACCGATGAACGGTCCGCTTACATCCCGGCCATTGGCCCACTCTATCCTAGAAAGCTTAAGAGAATTCGCCATGCAGAGAAGTACGTTGATGGAGATATCCACACCAATACGGTTGAAAATGCGTTCTCATTGCTCAAGCGTGCCGCCTTTGGGACGTACCACAAACTCAGCGACAAGCACTTGCAATCCTACCTCGATGAAATGACTTTCCGATTTAATCGCCGCGAAGACCCCAACCTTTTTTCTGAAACATTGAGCCAACTTTTGACAACCAAAAATCTCACCTTCGAAGAATTAACAGCAGACTGACGGCGGTGATATAATAAATAGCGAACGGGATTTTTCCCGTAAGGAGGCCCACTTGAGGAAGCTCACTTCCTACCTTATGCGAATTCCCCGTCGCTATTCATGCAGACAGTGAGGGGTACGACCGCGCCGGACACGGTCATAAACACTGTCTTGCCTCACGCTCTAGACGTGAGCACCGAGGACCATTACCCACCATTTCGTGCAGAGAAGCACGCGCTACCAAAAACACATGGCGGATGTGGTTCGCGCAATCGACCGCGCAATCGGCTGGGTGGCAAACTCGGTCGTCGGAAGTCTGTTAAGGCCCAGCCTAGGTAAAACAGATGAAATCCGCCGTTAAGGGGCCGTTGGCATTCGTACAGTGTCGCGGCCCTGGAATTTAATCTCCCCACTAATTTTTCCAGATCCGTAAATCACTTGAGGCGTGTAAAATCCTTTTCCTCTGTTCCAAGATTCCTGGTATCCGCCTTGAAAACACCGTCCTTTGTTCTCACCCACAATTCATAATTAATAATTCGTTTCTTCTTGTCCTCACCGGAAACATATAGCTCAAACGGAATTCTCATCTCTCCGTTGTTTCCAAGTTTTTCAAGTAATTCCTTGTCTATCCCCTCCGCATCCAAGTGATACGCTCCTTCATTTGGGGTAATAGTGACTGGAGGGCTATCAATGCTTCTTCGCCCGGAGCCCAATCTGTCTCCCCATAGGTATAAATTGGTCTTGCCGCGATTAATTATATTGAACGCCTTGTTTGCATAGAAAACATCTATCGATGGAATCACTGCTGTCCAAATTAGCTGAGATTCAAGACCCTGAGCCGCATGAATGTTGGTTCAAACTGTTGTGATTTTCGATTTTCAAGTTCAGGTCTCCCATTCTGCTGTCCCAGTTAGCGATAGGAAAATTCCAGTTGTTGGA